>NZ_JBAPPI010000436.1:0-6335 GCF_049280035.1 Mycobacterium sp.
TTCCGAAGGTCGCCCAAGTCATCTACAACCGGCTGGCCGAGCACCGCACGTTGGAGTTCGACTCGACGGTGAACTATCCGCTGGATCGCCGGGAAGTGGCCACCACCGACGCCGACCGCGCTCAGCAAACGCCTTGGAACACTTACGTTTCCGAAGGGCTGCCGGCGACGCCGATATGTTCGCCGGGCACCGATGCGCTGAAAGCGGCCGAGCATCCCGAACCCGGTGATTGGCTGTACTTCGTCACCATCGACGCGCAGGGCACGACGTTGTTCACCCGCGACTACCAACAGCATCTGGCGAACATCGAGCTGGCCAAGCGCAACGGTGTCCTCGACTCCGCGCGATGAGCGCAGCGCCCGCTAAACGAGCTGGGGTGCTCGGTTCGCCGATTGCGCATTCGCGCTCTCCGCAGCTACACCTGGCCGCCTACCGCGCGCTGGGCCTCGTTGACTGGACCTACGAACGCATCGAGTGCGGCGCTGACGAACTGCCCGACGTGGTCGGCGGGTTCGGGCCGGAGTGGGTCGGGGTTTCGGTGACGATGCCGGGAAAGTTCGCCGCGCTGCGGTTCGCCGATGAGCGCACCGACCGGGCCGAGCTGGTCGGATCGGCCAACACCTTGTTGCGAACGCCGCGCGGCTGGCGCGCTGACAACACCGACATTGACGGTGTCTCGGGGGCATTGGGCGCAGAAGGCTCAGCGTCGGGTCCGGCAGTGGTGTCGGGATCCGGCGGCACTGCCCCGGCGGCGATTGTCGCCCTAGTCGAGTTGGGCGTCGGCGATATCACCGTGGTCGCCCGCGACGCGGATAAGGCCGCCCGGTTGGTGGAGCTGGCGACCCGGGTGGGCGCCGCGGCCCGATTCTGCGACCTGGACGGCGGCGGGGTTGCCGATCGGGTGAAGGCGGCGGGCGTGCTGGTCAGTACGCTGCCGGCCGATGTGGCAGGGCGGTATGCCGAGGTGTTCGCCGGGGCGCCGGTGCTGCTGGACGCGGTCTACGACCCGTGGCCGACGCCGCTGGCGGCAGCGGTGGCCACCGCTGGCGGTCGGGTGATCAGCGGCCTGCAGATGCTGCTGCATCAGGCGTTCGCGCAAGTCGAACAATTCACAGGGCTTCCTGCGCCGCGAGAGGCGATGGTCGCCGCGGTGGGTTAGCGTGCCGCGCATGTTGATGGCGGTCGCGTTGTTGTGGATGGGTGTGCTGACCGGCTACGACATCCGCCAGCGCCGGCTGCCCAACTGGCTCACGCTGCCGGGCTTCGCGGTAATCATGCTCGTCGCGGCCGGCTTGGGCCGCGGTCCGGCCGCTGCGCTGGGGGCGGGGCTGTTGGCCGCGGCTTATCTGCTGGTCCATGCCGTGGCGCCGACGGCGATGGGCGCCGGGGACGTGAAGCTGGCGCTCGGGCTGGGTGCGCTGACCGGCTGCTTCGGCGGCGACGTGTGGTTGCCCGCGGCGATCGGCGCGCCGCTGCTGACCGCGGTGATCGGGACAGTGGCCCGGCTCGGCTGGTCGGTGAGGACCGTGCCGCACGGCCCGTCGATGTGTGCGGCCAGCGCCGCGGCGCTGGGATTGGCCGTGTTATAGGCAACACCTACCAGCCCGTCCGAGCCAGGTACTTCAGCCCGTTCTCGCGGCGACGGTCACGTCCGTCGACGTTATCCGAGCCGCGCTGGTGTTTCCGGGCGGCGCGCTGGAACACGTTCGATGTGGCGCGGCGCTGCAGCCAGGGGGGAACAAAAGGAGGCGCCGACCCGGTTTGCACTCTAACGAGCCGCCGTCGGCCTTACACTGGGTGCGAAATGAGCGCCTATCAGACCATCGTGGTCGGCACCGATGGCTCAGACTCGTCGCTGCGTGCGGTGGACCGCGCAGGCGCGATCGCTGCGGAGCACGGCGCGAAATTGATCGTTGCGACGGCGCATCTCCCCGTCCCCGAGGAAAAGGGCCGCTACGCCATCCCGCCGGGGAGCACCCACGGCCAGGACTACCGGGTGGTGGGCGACGCCCCCTTCTACGCGATCCTGCATGACGCCAGGGAGCGGGCGCACAAAGCCGGGGCCAAGAACGTGGAGGAGAAGGATATCGTCGGTGCCCCAATCAACGCGCTGGTGCACCTGGCCGAGGAGGTCCATGCCGACCTGCTGGTCGTCGGCAACGTCGGACTCAGCAGCATCGCCGGGCGGCTGCTGGGATCAGTCCCATCCGAAGTCTCCCGCAGGGTCAAGACCGACGTGCTGATCGTCCACACCACCGACTGAGGCATCGTTAATTCTGTGGAGGGTACGCCGTTCGGGCGTTATCGCCTTCTCGGGTTGATCGGTGAGGGCGGCATGGGCGAGGTGTGGCGGGCTCACGACACCGTCACTGACCGAGTGGTTGCTATCAAAGTCTTGCCCGCGAAGCTGTCGAAGGACGAGGACTTTCAGCAGCGATTCCGCCGAGAAGCCCACGCTGCGGCACGATTGGAAACCCCGCACGTGGTGCCGATTTACGACTACGGGGAGATCGATGGTCGACTGTTCGTGAGCATGCGGCTCATCAACGGCCGCGACCTAGCCACCGTCCTGGCCGACGGCCCACTGGAACCCGCCCGGGCGGCGCGCATCATCGGCCAGGTCGCCGAAGCCTTGCATGCCGCCCATGGGATCGGGCTGATCCACCGCGACATCAAACCGTCCAACATCTTGCTCGACGACCGCGACTTCGCATATCTGATTGATTTCGGGATTGCGCGCATCGCCGATGACACGCGAATGACCAAGACCGGCAATACGATTGGCACCTTCGCTTACATCGCGCCCGAGCGCCTGGACGGCCGGGGCGACGAGGATGCACGCGTCGACATCTATTCGTTGGCGTGTGTGCTGTATGAATGCCTTGCCGGAGATCCACCGTTTGGTGGTGACACGATGGCGCGCCTGGTTGCCGCGCACTTGAATACCCCGCCGCCGCGACCTTCGATCGCTCGACCGAACGTGCCCCCTCAGGTCGACGAGGTGATCGCCACCGGCATGGCCAAAGACCCCGACCAGCGGTATGCCACCACCGTGGAGTTGGCCGACGCCGCCCACGACGCCATCACCACGCCGCTGCGACCCAGCGAATCCACCCTGCGCGCCGCTGCGCCGCAGTCGGAGTGGTCACAGCCCGCCTACCTGTACCCGGCGGCGACCCAACATGGCTGGCCGCCTGGCCCACAGCCCCGACCTGCCGGTCCATCACTACAGCAGCCCGCGCGCTGGATTGACCGCAACAGATGGTGGCCGCTCGGCGTCGTCGCCGTCGTCGTGGTGGTCGCCCTCCTCATCGTGGGCATCTACGTCGGGACGAAGAGTTCCAACAAGCCCGCAGCGACCAGCATCCCGACCAGCACCGCAAGGACCACCCCGACCACGACCACCCCGACCGGCCCGCCGCCTGTCGCGGAAGCCGCGCTGGCGGGGCTGTTTCTCAGCCCCGATCAAATCAGCACCGCGATGGGCACCACCGGGATGACAATCACCGACACCTTCGAGAAAGGGGGGGCCGACACTAGCGCCGACGTGTCGGACAAGGCTTGCCTACCTATGGTCAGCCCCGCGCAGACCACGGTTTACCCGCTGTGGCGCGCCGTGCGCGGTCAGGTCCTCGCGCCAGCACCGTCATCCACCACGCATTTTGTCATGCAATTCGTGGTCATGCTGTCCTCCGCGCATGATGCGGACGCGTTCTTCACCGCCTCCGCGCAACAGTGGCCGGCGTGTGCCAACCGCCAGTACACCTTGGCCGTGACCGGCAAACCCGATCAAGTGTGGACAGTGGGGCCGGTCTCCAACATCAACGGCACCCTGAGCGCCACCAAAACCGGCGCCGGCGGCGATTCGTCTTGGACGTGGCATCGGACAACTTGTCAGCGGGCGCTGACCGTGGCCAACAACGTCGTTGTCGACGTCCGGACGTGCAGCGAAAATCAGTCCGACGCCCAGTCCAACTCCGCGGTCGACATCGCGCATCAGATCGCCGCGAGAGTACCCACTTAACGGGCCGCCGGTTGAGCAGCTGGCAGCCTCTGGCAGCGCCGATGGTCGAGTTGGCAGTGGTTCCCATCGCATCATCGCGTCATGACAAGTACAGCTATTTCAGCAAGACCCCGCCAAGCTGACGCCGCACGTTGGCGATCCGTCCGCGCCGACCTCGTCTTTTGGACCGTCGTGGGCGCGGTTGTCGCCGCCCTGAGCGGTCCACTCGGTGACTGGTGGAACGTGCCGCGTGCGGAGCTTTTGGTCGGTGGACTGTCGTTCCTGGTCGGCGGCGTCGCGCTGCTCTTAGGTCTGAACCGGATTCGCCCGATGTCCCGCGGGCTGGTGTCGGGTTTCGGCGTTTCCAACCTGCTGCTGGCGCCGACCCTGTGGGCCGCGGCAGCGCTTGGCTGGCTTCCGCTGAGCGGCGCGGGCAACTTGGCGCTGGCCGGCGCCGGCGATGTCGCCCTGGTGCTGGGCGTTTGGCAGCTCACGACGTTGCGACGGTCGCGGCACACAGGCTGACGCCTCACCCGGCGCCGCCCCGGTCGTGGGAAGATGGGACACGTGTTGCGATGGACCACTGCTGGTGAATCCCACGGCCGGGCGCTGGTGGCCATGCTGGAAGGCATGGTCGCCGGGGTCAGCCTGACCTCCGAGGACATCGCGGACCAGCTGGCCCGCCGCCGGCTCGGCTACGGCCGCGGCGCCCGGATGAAATTCGAGCGCGACCAAGTCACCATGCTGGCCGGGGTGCGGCACGGCGTGACACTGGGTGGCCCGATCGCCATCGAGATCGGCAACACCGAATGGCCGAAGTGGGAGACGGTGATGGCCGCCGACCCGGTGGACCCGGCCGAATTAGATGTGGCGCGCAACGCCCCATTGACCCGGCCGCGGCCCGGCCACGCCGACTACGCCGGCATGCTCAAGTACGGCTTCGACGACGCCCGCCCGGTGCTCGAGCGGGCCAGCGCCCGGGAGACCGCTGCCCGTGTCGCGGCCGGAACCGTCGCCCGGCTGTTCCTGCGGCAAGCCCTCGGCGTCGAAGTGCTGTCCCACGTCGTCTCGATCGGCGAATCCCAACCCTACGACGGCCCGCCGCCACAGGCCGGCGACCTGGACGCGATCGACGACAGCCCGGTGCGCGCCTTCGACAAGGCCGCCGAGAAAGCCATGATCGCCGAGATCGAAGCCGCCAAGAAGGACGGCGACACCCTCGGCGGTGTGGTGGAGGCCGTCGCCGTGGGCCTGCCGGTCGGACTCGGATCGTTCACCAGCGGCGACAACCGGCTCGACAGCCAGCTCGCCGCCGCGGTGATGGGCATCCAGGCGATCAAGGGTGTCGAGATCGGCGACGGGTTCACCACCGCCCGCCGCCGCGGCAGCCGCGCCCACGACGAGATGTACCCCGGACCCGACGGTGTCGTCCGCTCGACCAACCGGGCCGGTGGCCTGGAAGGTGGCATGACCAACGGTCAGCCGCTGCGGGTACGAGCGGCGATGAAGCCGATCTCGACCGTGCCGCGGGCGCTGGCCACCGTCGACATGGAGACCGGTGACGAGGCCGTCGCGATCAACCAGCGTTCCGACGTGTGCGCGGTACCGGCCGCCGGTGTGGTGGTCGAGACCATGGTTGCGTTGGTGTTGGCCCGGGCGGCGCTGGAGAAATTCGGCGGCGACTCGCTGGCCGAGACCCGCCGCAACCTCGAGGCCTATCTGCGTTCGATCGCCGAGCGTGAACCGGCCGCCGAAATCCGGACTTTCTCGATAGGGGGATGAACGCGCGTGGCGCCCAAGGCCGTACTGGTTGGACTCCCGGGTTCGGGTAAGTCCACGATCGGGCGACGGCTGGCCAAGGCGCTCGACGTCAAAATGCTCGACACCGACTTAGCGATCGAACAGCAGACCGGACGCCGCATCGCCGACATCTTCGCCACCGATGGGGAGAAGGAGTTCCGTCGTGTCGAGGAAGACGTGGTGCGCGCGGCGCTGGCCGAGCATGACGGTGTGCTGTCGCTGGGCGGCGGCGCGGTCACCAGTCCCGGGGTACGCGCCGCGCTGGCCGGTCACACCGTGGTGTTCTTGGAGATCAACGCCGCCGAAGGGGTGCGGCGCACCGGCGGCAACACCGTGCGGCCGTTGCTGGCCGGCCCGGATCGCGCCGAGAAGTTCCGCGCGCTGATGTCGCAACGCGTCCCGCTGTACCGCCAAGTCGCCACCATCCGGGTCAACACCAACCGTCGCAATCCCGGCGCCGTCGTGCGTTACATCGTGTCGCGGCTACAAGATCCGCAAGGCTGCGGGCCTGGGCGTGGCCGTCGCCGGCCGC
>NZ_JBAPPI010000437.1:0-1945 GCF_049280035.1 Mycobacterium sp.
CTGGATCGCGGCGTCCGCTGCGGAGGTGGCTTTGACGGATTTGTCGGCGTCGTCGCCGCCGCCCACGGCGACCCCCCCGCCGCCGAACCCGCCGGCCACGATCGCGGGGATGGAGCGGTTCATCGCCTTGGCCATCAGGTTGGTCAGGATCGAACCGGACGCGCCGACGATCATGCCGGCGACGATCATCGCGGTGTTGTTCAACGCCAGACCCGCGGCCGCGGCCGACAAGCCGGTCATCGCGTTGAGCAGTGAGATGACCACGGGCATGTCAGCACCGCCGATCGGCAGCACCACCATCAGGCCCAACACACCGGCGGCGGCCAGCAGACCGATCATCCACCACAACGACACCCCACCGCTGCCGGGATGCGCGTCCAGACCGATGACCACCCCGGCCGCCACCGCAGCGGCCAACAGCAGCAGGTTGATCAGTTGCTGAGCCTTGCCCAAGCCGATCGGCGATCCGGAGATGACCTCTTGCAGCTTGCCGAACGCGATGATCGATCCCCAGAACGAGATCGACCCGATGATCGCGGCGAACAACGACGCAACCACGATGTGCACGGTGGGCGACTCACCATGTTGGAAGGCTGAAAAGCCTTTAGTATCAATAAATTCCGAGAGCGCAATGAGCGCGACCGTGCCGCCGCCTACGCCATTGAAGAACGCCACCAGCTGCGGCATGGCGGTCATCTTGGTATAGCGGGCCAGCGGGACGCCGAGCACGACGCCCACCACCAGGCCGGCGATGATCAGTACCCATTGGTCTGTGTGCCGGATCTGGATCAAAGTCGCCGTCACGGCGAGCGCCATCCCCACCGCGGCGATCAAGTTGCCGCGCACTGCGGTCTTGGGCCCGGTCAGGCCCATCAAGCCGAAAATAAACAGCCCGAACGAGATGACGTAGAGGCCGATCACCAAGTAGTTCATTTGGCGGCCGGCTCCTCGGTCTTAGCCTGCGGCACAGGCTTTTTCCCTTTGAACATGCCGAGCATCCGGTCGGTGACGATAAAGCCGCCGATGACGTTCAGCGTGCCGAACACCACCGCGACGAACAAGATGATCTGCACTGCCAGCGACGGATGCTCAACCTCGCCGAACACCACCAGAGCACCGAGAACCACGATGCCGTGGATGGCGTTCGTCCCCGACATCAGCGGGGTGTGCAGCGTGTTGGGCACCTTGGAAATCACCGCAAACCCGACGAATCCGGACAGCACCAGGATGGCCAGGTTGGACAGAAGTTCGTCATACATCCCGTGCATTTAGGAATCCTCCCCTATCTCGCGCCGCTCGCCCCCGCCAGCGGGGGGACCCCCACCGCTGCGCTCGGTGCTCTCTTCGCTGGCGCGTCCGCGGGTAACACATGATTCCGCGATGACTTCGTCGTCAAAGTCCGGGGCCAGCTTGCCGTCGGTGATCAGCAGGTCCAGCAGGGCCGTGATGTTTTTGCTGTACAGCTCGCTGGCGTGCTCGGGCATGGTCGCGGGCAGGTTCAGCGGCGAAGCGATGGTGACGTCGTGTTTGACCACCGTCTGCCCGGGTTCGGTGAGCTCGCAGTTGCCGCCGGTCTCCCCGGCCAGGTCCACCACCACACTGCCGGGCTTCATGGCCTCGACCGCCGCAGCAGTTACCAGGCGCGGCGCCGGGCGACCCGGTACCAGCGCGGTGGTGATCACGACGTCGAATCCGCTGATCGCGTCTTCCAGCGCCTTCTGCTGTTGCGCGCGTTCGTCCTCGGTGAGCTCACGGGCGTACCCGCCTTCACCGGCAGCCTCGATTCCGATATCCAGCCACTGCGCACCCACCGACCGCACCTGGTCGGCCACCTCGGGGCGCACGTCGTAGCCGGTGGTGCGCCCACCCAGTCGTTTGGCCGTCGCCAGCGCCTGCAGCCCAGCCACCCCGACGCCCAGCACCAGCACGGTGGCCGGCTTCACCG
>NZ_JBAPPI010000438.1:0-8261 GCF_049280035.1 Mycobacterium sp.
GGTTGGCGATCAGGTCGAGCTTGGTGTCGGGGGAGATCTGCCCGGGCGACTGGGCGAAACTCAACGCCAGCGCGACCGTCGCGACCAACCCCAACCGACGTCGCGACAACGGCGTCACCTGCATGGAAGCGGCCTTCACGCCGGCGACCGCAGTCGCCGACTGAGTCCCATTGCCCGGCTCCTCAACGGGCCGTTTCGCGGCCCGCATCGTCGCCGCGCGGTTAGCTGCGGTTGCCGTACTCGACCCGGTTGAGCACCGACGACTGCGGGTCGCCGCCGGGAAGCGGTGGCTTGGTGTCCTGCTGCACCATCAACGTGATCCCGAAGATCGCGGCTGCGCCCAGCAACAGGCCGACCACGACGCTGGCGGCGGCGGGTGCAACGAACCGGTTCATGGTGGCAACCTAACAGAAGGCGTAGAAGACAAGGTCGCCCGCGCCCGAGCGCTCGCCGGGACAAGCGGGGCGGCGGCGCCGCAGATCGCCGCCATGACAGCATGGGCGGATGGCTTTCCCGCGCGTTCTTGCTGTGCTTGCCGCGGTCCTGGCGCTGCTGGGCGGGTGCGGCCACAGCTCCGAACGACCCAAGTCGGCACCGGCCACGTCCGCGGGCCGGCCGATCCCCCCCGCCCGACCCGCTTGCGGAGATCCGGCGGCGATCCTGGCGGCGATGTCCACCCACGACAAGCTGGCCCAGCTGCTGATGGTCGGAGTACGCAACGGCGACGACGCCAAAGCCGTAGTGGCCGACCACCATGTCGGGGGCATCTTCATCGGAAGCTGGACTGACCTGTCGATGCTGACGGATGGCACGGTGAAGAGCCTGTCAACAAGCACGGCGCTGCCAATGGCGATCAGCGTCGACGAGGAGGGCGGCCGGGTGGCGCGACTGTCGTCGCTGATTGGGCCGGCACCGTCGGCGCGGGTGCTGGCTCAGACGCACACCGCCGACGAGGTCTACGGCATCGCGCTGGACCGCGGCCACCGGATGCGTGGCCTGGGCATCACCATTGACTTCGCCCCAGTGGTCGATGTCACCGACGCTCCCGACGACACGGTGATCGGCGACCGGTCGTTCAGCTCGGATCCGGCCGTGGTCACCGCGTACGCCGGCGCATATGCGCGAGGTCTGCGCGACGCCGGTCTGCTGCCGGTGCTCAAGCATTTTCCCGGCCACGGGCACGGATCGGGCGACTCGCACACCGGTGGGGTCACCACGCCGCCACTGGCCCAGTTGCAGAACGACGATCTGGTGCCGTACCGAACGCTGGTGTCGGCCGCCCCGGTCGGCGTGATGGTCGGCCACCTGCAGGTGCCCGGCCTGACCGGCGACCAACCGGCCACCCTGAGCCGGGCCGCCGTCCAGTTGTTGCGCACCGGCACCGGCTATCAAGGCCCGGCGTTCGACGGCCCGGTCTTCAGCGACGACCTGTCCAGCATGGCCGCGATCAACCAGCACTACGGCGTGCCGGAGGCGGTGTTGCGCACCCTGCAGGCCGGCACCGACATTGCGCTGTGGGTTACCACCGACGAGGTGCCCGCCGTGCTGGATCGGATGGAGAAGGCATTGGCCGCAGGGGAGTTGACGATGCCTGCCGTCGATGCCTCGGTACTGCGGGTCGCGAAGGTGAAGGGCCCGAAGCCAGACTGCGGACCGTAAACCCGGCGGCCCGCATACGCATTGCTTACTCTGAAGTCAGACAGGCGCACCCGCAAGTCGGCTAGAAGGGGACAGCATGGCAGGTGGTACCAAGCGGTTACCCCGTGCCGTGCGCGAACAGCAGATGCTCGACGCCGCGGTCCAGATGTTCTCGGTCAACGGCTATCACGAGACGTCGATGGACGCGATCGCGGCCAAAGCCCAGATTTCCAAGCCGATGCTCTACCTGTATTACGGGTCCAAAGAGGAACTGTTCGGCGCTTGCCTTGACCGCGAGATGACGCGATTCATCGACGGTGTGGGTGAAGACATCGATCTCGAGCAGAGCCCGAAGGATCTGTTGGGCAACACCATCGTGGCGTTCATGCGCTACATCGACGCCAACCGCGCGTCTTGGATCGTGATGTACACCCAGGCCACCAGCTCGCAAGCTTTTGCCCACACCGTGCGCGAGGGACGCGAGCGGATCATCGCCATGGTGGCCAGGCTGCTGCAGGCCGGTACCCGGAATCCCGGACCGGACGCCGACTTCGAGATGATGGCGGTGGCGCTGGTCGGAGCCGGTGAGGCGATCGCGACGCGGCTCAGCACGGGCGATACCGACGTCGATGAGGCGGCCGAGCTGATGATCAACCTGTTCTGGCGAGGCCTCAAGGGCGTGCCATCCGATCGGGATGCGGCCGAAATCGCCGCCGGACCCAGCCAGCAGCGGACCCGCCAATCCACGCCGTGAGCCGACGCAACGTTGAATTCCTGTGTGCGGTTGTGATTGTCGGGCTGCTAGCCGGGGTTGCCGGGTTGGCGACGACGCTGGTGTTGCGTTTCGTTGAACACCTGACCTACCACTACACGTTCGGAACACTGCTGCAGGGGGTCACTGGCAGCAGTCCGGTGCGTCGAGCCCTGGGCCCGATGGTCGGCGGAGCGCTGGCAGGGCTGGGCTGGTGGCTGCTGCGATCCAAAACAGTTGTCCCGCCGTTGTCTGAGGCCATCGCCAGGCGTCAGCGAATAGGCCTGGTGCCGTTCAGTGTCGACGCGGCACTGCAGGTGGTGCTGGTCGGTTCCGGTGCGTCGTTGGGCCGGGAAGGAGCGCCGCGCCAATTCGCTGCGGCCCTGGGCGATTTCGGTATGCGATGGCTGAAACGACTGTCGGCATCCGACCGTGAGATCCTGCTGGCGTGTGCGGCCGGCGCGGGACTCGGTGCGGTGTATGCGGTGCCGGTCGGGGGTGCGCTGTTCACCGCGCGCATCATGCTGCGGAGCTGGCATCCGCGCGCGCTGGGTGCCGCGTTGATCACCTCGAGCCTGGCCGTCGCGGTCGCCTCGTTAGTGACCCACAACCAGCCGATCCTGGCCTGGCCCCACCCGCACTTGTCCTACCTGCTGGTCGGTTACGCATTGGCATTAGGCCCGCTCACCCTTGCGGTGGGACTCGCGTTCAATCGGCTGATGGCGGCTGCCGATCGGGCCGCGGTGACCCGATCCTGGCTGTTGATCCCGGCGATCGCGGGTGCGGGGTTGCTGATCGGTGTTTGCTCGCACTGGTGGCCCGAACTGCCCGGCAACGGCAAGTCGATCCTGACCGCGACCCTCGCCAGCGGCATGACCCTGACAACAGCGGCGGCGGTGCTGGTTCTGAAACCCGTTCTGACGGCGGTGTTTCTGCGCGCCGGCGGGACGGGCGGGATGCTCACCCCCGCCTTGGCCACCGGCGCGGCAGCTGGGACGCTGTTGGTGCTGACTATCAACGCAGTGGCAGGAACCCACTTTCGGGTTGAGGCAATCTCTTTGGCCGGTGCAGCAGGCGTGCTCGCGATCACTCAACGCACCCCGTTTTGGGCCGCGATCTTCGTCTGGGAACTCGCCCGGCCTCCGCTTTGGCTGTTGCTGGTTTTTCTGACTACCGCGCTTGGTGCGTACGGAGTTCTGCTACTTGTCGAACGCACTCCCCGGCTAGTGCGTCCTTAGGGTGCCGGTCAGATGCGGATACCCCTTGGTGATGTTGCGCAAGCTGATATCCCAGCCGTCCTGGACCTGATCGACGTAGAGTCCGGCAGTGGCCGGCAGCACCACAGGTTTGCCGAACCGCACCGAATATGTCACGGCATCCGGGAGCCCGGCCTCTAAATTCGCCAATACTGCGGCGGCGCTGAACATTCCGTGTGCAATCACGGTGGGAAAGCCGAACAATTTGGCCCCCATGGGGTTGGTGTGAATCGGGTTATGGTCGCCGCCGATGGCCGCATAGCGGCGAATCTGTCCCGGCGTTATCCGCAGAATGGCTTTCGGCGGAGGCAGTTTGGGCTGTTTCTGTGGCGGCGCCTTGGCCTCGTCGGACAAGCTGGTGCGTTGCTGGTGCAGGAAGGTCGTGACCTGGTGCCACGCTACGTCGTTGCCGACGCTGACATCGGTCACCAAGTCCACCAGCAGGCCCTTGCGATGTTCACGCAAATTCTCGGCGTGGACCGCGATATTGACCGTGTCGGTCACCTTGATCGGCCGGTATTGCGTGATGTGGTTTTCAATATGGACGGATCCCATTGCAGCGAAAGGGAAGTCGAATCCAGTCACCAGCGACATCATCGTCGGGAAGGTTAACGCGAACGGGTAGGTCAACGGCACGGAGTCGCCGTAGCGCAGTCCGGTGACCGCCGCGTAGTCGGCCACGTTCCCGCGGTCGATGGGCACGTCGTTGACCGTCAGCGTCCTGCTGGGCAGGTGCTCGCTGCGCGGCACGAACGGCAATGCCCCGGCTGCTGCGCGCAGCAGGTTTTTCAGGCCGCTTGGTTGCGTCACTGCTATCCCTCTCAGCTAGGCGCCCAGCATGGCCTGGCCGCAGACGCGAATGACGTTACCCGTCACCGCGTTTGATGCCGGGCTGGCGAAGTAGGCGATGGTCTCGGCGACGTCCACCGGCTGGCCGCCTTGATACAGCGAGTTGAGGCGACGGCCGACCTCGCGGGTGGCCATGGGGATGGCCGCGGTCATCTGGGTTTCGATGAATCCTGGGGCGACGGCGTTGATCGTGATGCCCTTCTCGGCGAGTTCGGGTGCCAGCGCCTGGGTGAGCCCGATCATGCCGGCCTTGGTGGTGGCGTAGTTGGTCTGCCCGCGGTTGCCCGCGATACCGGCCATCGACGAGAGCCCAATCACCCGGCCGCCGTCGCCGATGCTGCCGTTGCCGACCAGTCCCTCGGTAAGCCGTTGTGGGGCAAGCAGGTTGACGGCAAGAACCGCGTCCCAGCGCGCATCATCCATGTTGGCCAACAGCTTGTCGCGGGTGATACCGGCGTTGTTCACCAGGATGTCGGCCCGCCCGTTGTAATGCTCACGCAGATGCTCGGTGATCCGGTCGACGGCATCGTCTGCGGTGACGTCGAGGGTCAGGGCGGTTCCACCGACGCGGGTGGCGGTCTCGGCCAGTGCCTCGGCGGCGGCCTCCACGTCGACCGCGACGACGTGGGCCCCGTCCCGGGCGAACACTTCAGCGATCGTCGCGCCGATACCCCGTGCGGCACCGGTCACGATGCCCACCTTGCCGTCCAGCGGCCGGTCCCAGTCGGCCGGCGGTGTGGAGTCGGCCGCGCCGACGTAGAACACCTGGCCGTCCACGTAGGCCGATTTGGCCGACAGGATGAACCGCAGGGTCGACTCTGCACCGGTAGCGGCTGGTTTGGCCTCGGGTGACAGGTAGACCAGCGCAACGGTGGCGCCTCGGCGCAGCTCCTTGCCCAGTGAGCGCGTGAAGCCCTCCAGCGCCCGTTGCGCGATCCGCTCATCGGCGCTGCCGGCTTGGTCGGGAGTGGTTCCGACGACGACGACGCGGCCGGAGGCGCCGACATTGCGCAGCAGCGGAGTGAAGAACTCGTGCAGCGCCTTCAGCTTCGCCGGGGTGGTGATGCCGGTGGCGTCGAACACCAGCCCGGCGAACGAATCGGCCCAGCGGCCGCCGAGGTTGGCGCCGACCACGTCGTAGTCTTTGTCCAGCGCCGCGCGCAGCGGCTCGACAACCCGGCCCTCACCACCGATCAGCAGCGAACCGGCCAATGGCCGATCACCGACTCGGTAACGCCGCAGTTGCTCGGGCTGTGGGACGCCGAGTTGCTTGGCGAGAAACGAGCCGGGCCCGGAGTTGACGACTTGGGAGAATAGATCGGGTGAAGCCTTCGGGGCCACTGAGTTGCCTTCCATATCGAGCGTGTCATCTGTTGACTACCGTATCGAGAACGAACTTACTCCAGAGTAAGAACGGTAGGTAGTATGACCCCTATACGCGGATAACCCCCAACCGACGGAGATAAGCGTGACTTCTGCAAGTTCCTCTGGTGCACACTCCCTGCGGCGCGTCGCGGTGCTCGGCGGCAATCGAATCCCGTTCGGCCGCTCGGACCGCGCCTACGCCGAGGCGTCCAACCAGGACATGTTCACTGCCGCTCTGGGTGGACTGGTCGACCGCTTCGGTCTGGCCGGTGAGCGTTTGGGGGCAGTGATCGGCGGCGCGGTGCTCAAGCACAGCCGCGATTTCAACCTGATGCGCGAATGCGTGCTCGGATCGGCACTGTCGTCCTACACGCCCGCGTTCGACATGCAACAGGCCTGTGGGACCGGGCTGCAGGCCGCGATTGCCGCGGCTGACGGCATCGCCGCCGGCCGCTACGAGGTCGCCGCCGCCGGCGGGGTGGACACCACCTCCGACGCGCCAATCGGCTTGGGCGACAACCTGCGTCGCACGCTGCTGGGACTGCGGCGGTCAAAGTCCAACGTCGAGCGGCTGAAACTGGTCGGCAAGCTGCCGGCCAGCCTCGGGGTGGAGATTCCGGTGAACAGCGAGCCGCGCACTGGACTGTCGATGGGTGAGCACCAGGCCATCACCGCCAAGCAGATGGGCATCAAGCGCGTCGACCAGGACGAGCTGGCCGCCGCCAGCCACCGCAACATGGCCGCCGCTTACGATCGGGGCTTCTTCGATGACCTGGTCACCCCATTTTTGGGCTTGTACCGCGACGACAATCTGCGGCCGGACGCGTCGGTGGACAAGCTGGCCAAACTCAAGCCGGTGTTCGGGGTGAAGGCCGGCGACGCCACCATGACGGCCGGCAACTCGACACCGCTGACCGACGGCGCTTCGGTGGCGTTGCTGGCGAGCGAAGATTGGGCCGCCGAGCACTCGCTGTCGCCGTTGGCTTACTTCGTCGACGCCGAGACGTCTGCGGTGGACTACGTCAACGGCGCCGATGGCCTCCTGATGGCGCCGACGTACGCGGTACCTCGCTTGCTCGCCCGCAATGGGCTCAGCCTTCAGGACTTCGACTTCTACGAAATCCATGAGGCATTCGCCTCGGTGGTGCTGGCACACCTGCAGGCCTGGGAGTCCGAGGAGTACTGCAAGGAGCGGTTGGGCTTAGACGCCGCGCTGGGGTCCATCGACCGGTCCAAGCTCAACGTCAACGGGTCGTCGCTGGCCGCCGGCCACCCATTCGCCGCCACCGGCGGGCGGATCCTGGCGCAGCTGGCCAAACAACTGGCCGAGGCCAAGACCAAGCAGGGGGCGTCAGCCAAGCCGGTGCGCGGGCTGATCTCGATTTGCGCCGCCGGTGGCCAAGGCGTTGCCGCGGTCCTGGATGCCTGATACGCCAGGTGCGGTGTGCCGTTTAGTAACGGCGGCGCCCGGGTATGCGACTTTTCGGATAGCTCCGTGTTGTCGTCCGACCCCCCGACCCGATGGCAGCGCGGGGCATCCTTGAGCGGCTCCTAGCCATTATCGGTTTGGCGGGTCGAGTCGGGGGCCGCCGCTGGAATGAGGGGATCCCGCGGCGGCCCCTTCTTAAGGTTTGTATCAAGCCTTTTCATGATCAGGCGCGTTAACGCAAAATCCCCCGTCTCGGAATGAGAGCGGGGGATTTCGCTATTTAGCGTCAGAAGGCTGCTTCGTCGAGCTCCATGATCTCGTTGTCGATCGTCTCCAACACCTGGCGGGTGCTGGTCAACAGCGGCAGGAAATTCTTCGCGAAGAACGATGCGACCGCGATCTTGCCCTCGTAGAAGGCCCGGTCGGCGTCGCTGACGCCGGCGTCGAGCGCCTCCAGGGCCACCGCGGCCTGACGCTGCAGCAGCCAGCCGATGACCAGGTCGCCGACGCTCATCAGGAAGCGCACCGAACCCGTCCCCACTTTGTAGATGCTGGAGATGTCGTCCTGCGCGGCCATCAGGTAGCCGGTCAGCGTCGCCGCCATCGCCTGCACATCGGCCAGGGCGGTGGACAGCAGCGCACGCTCGGCCTTCAGCCGGCCGTTACCGGACTCGTTCTTGACGAACTCCTCGATCTGCCCCGACACGTGGGCCAGCGCCACACCCTTGTCGCGGACGATCTTCCGGAAGAAGAAGTCCTGCGCCTGGATGGCCGTGGTGCCCTCGTAGAGCGAGTCGATCTTGGCGTCGCGGATGTACTGCTCGATCGGGTAGTCCTGCAAGAAGCCGGACCCACCGAAGGTCTGCAGGCTCTCGGTGAGCTTGGCGTAGGCCTGCTCGGAGCCGACACCCTTGACGATCGGCAGCATCAGGTCGTTGACCTTGACCGCCAGGTCGGCGTCCACACCGTGCAG
>NZ_JBAPPI010000439.1:0-4092 GCF_049280035.1 Mycobacterium sp.
GGAAAGTCGCGGCGACGGCCGCGACGGTCGCGATAGCCGCGACGGCCGGGGGCGCCGGGATGGTGGCGGCCGCGGCGGACGCGACCGCGACGGGGACAAGAGCAACTACCTGGAGCGGGTCGTCACCATCAACCGTGTTTCGAAGGTGGTCAAGGGTGGTCGGCGATTCAGCTTCACCGCTTTGGTCATCGTCGGCGACGGCAACGGGATGGTCGGCGTCGGCTACGGCAAGGCCAAGGAAGTCCCGGCCGCGATCGCCAAAGGCGTTGAAGAGGCGCGTAAAAGCTTCTTCCGGGTGCCGCTGCTCGGCGGCACCATCACCCATCCGGTGCAGGGCGAGGCCGCCGCGGGCGTTGTGCTGTTGCGTCCGGCCAGTCCCGGTACCGGCGTGATCGCCGGCGGTGCCGTCCGTGCGGTGCTGGAATGTGCTGGCGTGCGCGACATTCTGGCTAAGTCGCTGGGCAGCGACAACGCGATCAACGTGGTGCACGCCACGGTCGCCGCGCTCAAGCTTTTGCAGCGACCCGAGGAGGTGGCCGCCCGGCGTGGACTGCCGATCGAGGATGTCGCCCCGGCCGGCATGCTGCGCGCCCGGCGGGAAAGCGAGAAGCTCGCCGCGACTGTCAACACTGCACGTGAAGGAACGGCATAAAAATGGCCTTAGAAAAAAGCGGGGCAAAAGGCGATGTAAAGGCAGCACCACAGAGTCAGCTGAAGATCACCCAGGTCCGCAGCACGATCGGTGCCCGCTGGACGCAGCGAGAGAGCTTGCGCACCTTGGGGCTTCGACGAATTCGCCATTCGGTCATCCGCGAGGACAACGCGCAGACGCGCGGGTTGATCGCGGCCGTGCGTCACCTCGTCGCGGTGGAGCCGGCCGACAAGGCGCCGGGAGGTAGCACCAAATGACGATCAAACTGCACGACTTGAAGCCAGCCCCCGGATCGAAAACCAAGCGAACCCGCGTCGGTCGTGGTGAGGGCTCCAAGGGTAAGACCGCCGGCCGCGGCACCAAGGGCACCAAGGCCCGCAAGGGCGTGCCGGTGACCTTCGAGGGTGGGCAGATGCCGATTCACATGCGGCTGCCCAAGCTCAAGGGCTTCCGCAACCGGTTCCGCACCGAATACGAAATCGTCAACGTCGGTGACATCAATCGGTTGTTCCCCAAGGGCGGTTCGGTCGGTGTCGACGAGCTGGTGGCCAAGGGAGCGGTGCGCAAGAACTCGCTCGTCAAAGTCCTTGGCGACGGCAAGCTGACCGCCAAGGTTGACGTCACCGCTCACAAGTTCAGCGGCAGCGCACTGGAGAAGATCACCGGCGCGGGCGGCTCTGCTACCGAGCTCTAGATTTGCGGGCGCGCGCCCAGCACGTCGCGGAACAGTGCTTGGCGCACCGCGAGTTCTCGTGGATCGCTGCACAGGTGAAAGCCCAGCCGGTTCATCACGTAGGCGAACCCGGTGCCGGTGTCGGGGTCGGCGAAGCCAAACGAGCCGCCGAAACCCGGTGTGCCGAAGGCTTTGTCGGACGACCCGAACAAACACAACGGCACCGGC
Organism: Mycobacterium sp.; assembly: GCF_049280035.1. Classification (GTDB taxonomy): domain Bacteria; phylum Actinomycetota; class Actinomycetes; order Mycobacteriales; family Mycobacteriaceae; genus Mycobacterium. Next base: position 1,554 of record NZ_JBAPPI010000439.1, read on the forward strand.
TTTGCCAATCCCAGCGAATAGACGACGTCGACGTGTAGCACCCGGTCCCGCAGCCCGCGGCTCGGTGCGGCGGGCACGGCCATGAGCTCGTCCAGCACGGTTGGCGTCAGACCCAGCGCAGCACCCCCGGCCGCGGCGGCACCGTAGAGCTGCGCGACGGCGCCGGCCGTTCCGATCCCGTTGGCCGACGGGATCTCGATGGCGCGCACGTTGTCGCGGTTGTAGTCGCCGGCCCATGGGCTCACGTCGCGCGGAAGGCGACCGGCACGGGTGATCAGTCCGACCGGGTTGAGCGACGCGGCGACGAGGCCGGCCGGCAAGGTATTGAGGTGCAGCAGGGATTCCGCGCGCGACCAGTGGTGCAGGTGCGCTACCCGGTCGCGCCGCACTGAGTCCGGCAGTCCGATATGCAGGTCCAGCCCCATCGGCCCGGCAATCTCGTCGGCGAGGAAGCGGCCCAGCGTACGGCCGGCCGGGTCGGTCCGACGGATGAGCTCGGATTCGTACCAGCCCAGCGTGATCGCGTGGTACCCGTGCCGGGTGCCCGGTGGCCACGCCGGCTTCTGGGCCGCGAGCATCGCCGAAAGCCTCGCCGGTTCGGCGACATCCCGCACGGTCGGCGCTGGTTTCAGCACACACAATCCAGCTTGGTGGCCCAGCAGTTGGCGGACGGTCACATCGGCCTTACCGGCCTGAGCGAACTCCGGCCAGTGGTCGACTACTTTGTCGTCGTAGCCGAACAATCCGCGCGACACAGCCAACGCAACGGCGAGGGCGGCAATACCTTTGGTCGTTGAGAACATGTTGACCATCGTGTCGTGCTGCCATGGCGCTTTGGCGACTCCGTCGCGGTAACCGCCCCACAGGTCAACCACTTTGACGCCGTCGCGGTAGACGGCGACTGCGGCGCCGACCTCGCGACCGGACGCGAAGTTGGCGCGAAATGCATCGGCGACCTTGCCATAACCCTCGTCGACGTCCCCGCCGATCAGGTCCGGCGACACTCTGACTTTGAGAACCATTGAGTGGTTATATCGCGACCGCCGCTTCAGAACCGACGTCTTGATCGAACTCGATCAGGCAGTAACAGGCCGCGGTGGTGGAACAGGCCGTCTTTACCCACGGTACGCGCCTTCAGCGCAGCTGCGGAACCACTTCTGCGGCAAGGCGTTCCATCTGCTCGCGATCCTCGGCCAGGTCACGGCCAACGGGGTTGAGCAGGATCATTTCGGCACCGGCGTCGATGACTTCGCGCAATCCGGCTGCGACGTCGTCGGACGTGCCGGACACCGGTACCGCCTCGATGCCCGGCATCGCGCCGTAGATGCGGTGTAATCCGGCGAGCACCCGTTCACGTGCTCTGGCCGGGTTGTCGTCGAGCATCAGGTAAACGCGCTTGCCGATGCTGAACTGGGCCGGCTCCTTACCCTGTTCGGCCAGCTCGTGGCGCACCGTTTTCACGGCCTCGCCGAACTTCGCGGTGCTCGACGAACCCGCACCCAGGAACCCGTTGCCGTGACGCACCGCCCGAGCCAGCGCCTTGGGGGCCTGGCCGCCGAACCAGATCGGCGGATGCGGTCGCTGCACGGGTTTTGGCTGGATCGGGAGGTCGTTGACCTGACGGAACCGGCCGTCAAACGTCACCCGCGGCTCGTCGGACCACGCCGCCTTCATCAACTCCAGGCCCTCGGTGAAGCTGCTGATAAAGGTGGCTTTGTCCACCCCGAACGCGGCGAACTGGCGGAAGCCGCCGCCGGGTGCCACACCGATGTCCAGCCTGCCGTGGCTGAGCCGATCGACGGCGGTCACCGCCGAGGCCAGCTGGAGTGGATCATGCAACGACGAGACCAGCACGGCGACGCCCAGCCGCAGCCGATCGGTGCAGGCCGCGGCGTAGGCCAGCAGTTCCAGCGGCGCCAACAGCGGCGCCTCCCCGACGGTCTGTTCGAGCACCCAGCCGCCCTCAAACCCGAGCTCCTCGGCCCGGGTCAGGTAGTCGCGCTGACCGGTCGCGTCGAAGCCAGCGGAATCGAGTTGGTGGATTGAAATGGAGAATCGCACCCCACCACCGTACGGTCGGCGCTGCGCCGCCGCAGTGCCGCCGCTGGTCATCGGTAGGCTCGAGGTATGTTTGCTTTCCTGCCCGACCCGCCGGGCGTTGACGAGGTCCGCGCATTGGCTCGCCGAGTCGACACCGCCCGCCACCACGGCGTACCCAGAGGCTGCGTGCTCGAACTGGACTTGCGCGCCGCGCCGCCGGAGGCCGGCGGCTTGGACCCGCTGGCGATCATCAGCGGCGGCGGTCGCCCCTTGGTGCTGCGCGAAGCCATCTCCGCGCTGCACCGGGCCGCCGACGATCCGCGGGTCGCCGGCCTGATCGCGCGTGTGCAGCTTCCTGCCGCGGCGGCGGGGCCGGTTCAAGAGCTGCGGGAAGCCGTCGCCGCATTCACCGCGGTCAAACCGTCGCTGGCGTGGGCTGAGACTTACCCGGGAACGCTGTCCTACTACCTGGCCTCGGCGTTCGGCGAAGTGTGGATGC
>NZ_JBAPPI010000440.1:0-3008 GCF_049280035.1 Mycobacterium sp.
AGCCCGCCACCAAATCCGTGCTAATCACCGGAGCCAACAGCGGACTGGGTAAAGATGTCGCTCGCCAACTGGCGCTACGCGACGACTTCGGCGTGATTTACCTCGCGTGCCGCAACCCAGCTAAAGCGCGGGCCGCCGCGCAAGACTTGGTCGCGGTCACCGGCCGATCGATCTTCCGTGTGCTCAATATGGACATGCGCGACCTCGATTCGGTGCGCCGGGCGGTCCCGGCGATCGAGGCGCCCGTGGATGCTGTCGTGATGAATGCTGGCGGCATCGGAGGTCCGCGCCCGACGGCTTTGACATCCGAGGGGGCCACCGAGATCTTCGCCGCCAATGTGTTGGGCCACGTAGTGCTGTTGGAGGAGCTGCTTGCGGCCGGGGCGCTGGCCGAGGTAGCGGTGCTGACCGGCAGCGAAGCCGCACGAGGGGTCCCCAAGCTGCGTATTCCACGCCCTACCTTTGTCGACGGTTCGGTCGACGAGTTCGCCAGCGTGATAGACAGCAGTTTCTTCGGCGACCACAAACCCAACGCAAGGCTGGCCTACGGCCAGGTGAAATACCTGGGCGCCCTTTGGATGGCCGCGTTGGCGCGGCAACACTCCCGGTTGCGCTTCATCACGATGAGTCCCGGCAACACCGCAGGCACCCAGGCGCTGCGCGATCTCCCCGCGCCGATGCGCGTGCTGGCTCAACGTGTACTCATGCCCTACCTAGCCCCCGCCCTCGGGGTTGCGCACAAGCTCGAAGACGGCGCCCAACGGCTCCTCACGGCCGTCACCGATCCCACGCTGCGCAGCGGTGCTTTCTACGCAAGCAAGGCCTCCGCCCTTACCGGGCCCGTCATCGACCAGGCCGACATCATCTCCGAACTGCGTGACCACGTCCGACAAGACCACGTGGTCGAAGCCATCCACCGATTCCTTGTTTAAACAACGGCTTACCATCCGAAACCAGCTGGAGTTGTCATGGACAGGCCGGATCCTTGTAGATCACAGCGTCTTTCATGACGAAGTCCACCTGTCCGGTGACTTCGATGTCGGCGAAGGGATCGCCGGGCATAGCGATCAGATCGGCGATCTTGCCCTCGGCGATCACGCCGAGATCGTCGAGAAGCAGCAGTTCGGCGGCCACGCTGGTGGCCGCGCGCAAGGCGCGTAACGGCGTGATACCTGTGGACACCATCATCGGGAACTCACGCCAGTTGTCGTGGTGGGGAAACATTCCGGCGTCGGTTCCGAATGCGATCCGAACGTCGCTGGCGGCCAACCCCTCCGCTGCGTCCAATAGCGCGCCGCGGTACTTCTGCATTTTGCGGCGCGAGTGCTCCGGAAGAGCGGCCCACAGCGGGTCGTCCTCGCCGCGGCGGGCTCCGGACAAGATCGTGTATTGAGTCGGCACCATAAACACCCCGGCGTCCTGCATTATTTGCAGCGTCTGAGCCGATGCGAGGTTTCCGTGTTCGATGCTGCGTACTCCCGCTCGAACCGCGCGCTGGATACCCTCGTCCCCGTAACTGTGCGGGGTGACCGGGACTTCTAGGTCGCGGGCCGTCGCGACTAGGACGTCCATCTCCTCCTGGCTGTAGGTCGCGTGCCCGGGGTCGTCCGACGGTGAGGCGAAGCCGCCGGTAGCGGCGAACTTGATCCAGTCGGCACCGGCCCGGATCTGCTGCCTGACCCGGGTGCGGATCTCGTCGCCGCCGTCAGCCGCCGCCAACTCCAGCGGCCTGGAGCACCCTTGATATTCATCAGCGACCATTCCGCTGAAGTCGCCGTGGCCACCGCGCGCGGAAATCATGTGCGGTGCCACCACCATCCGCGGGCCGACGACGAGCCCGGCCGCCACCGCGTTGCGAAGGTCGATCGTGGGGTAATCGACGTCGCCGCAGCCCAAGTCACGCACCGTGGTGAACCCGTTCATCAGCAGGGCCCGCAGCACCGGCAACGACTTCAACGTCTTTGCGGTGCTCGAGTCGAGGGCCATCATCAGGCCCACCGGAGGGACCAACGTCACGTGTGTGTGGCAGTCGATGAAGCCCGGCGTCAGCGTGTGCCCGGAAAGATCCACCACCCGCCCGTCGGCCGGCGGGTCGATCGTGTCGGCTAGCTGCTGGATGCGATCGTCGACGACCAGCACCTGTTGCGGCGCTGCCTGTGCCGAGACCCCATCCCACACGTTCGCACCGTTAAGCAGCGTCGCGGCCATCGTCGCCACCTCCCTAGCGTCGGCTCAGAAGCGGTAGCGCAGGACCCGCGCCGTGCGAGCACCCGCCTTGGTCATCCCCATGAGTCGGGTCGACACACGGGCCCCGGCCGGATACAAGGCGACCTCCGGAGCGTGCGCCAAGCTGGCCTCCTCGACCAACGTCAGGCGTGGACTCCACGTCTCGGGCACGTGGGCGTCTTTGAAACCTCGATAGGCCCATTGGTTTCCGACGGCACGGAACACAACTTTCATGGCGAGCAGGCTCGAGCGGCTGACGCGTCCATAGTCGTTGAGAGCCAGTTCGCCGGACCGGAAATGGTCGGGAATGTGGCGGAACAGGTTGATGATCACCGACTCAGACAGAAACGCCAGCAAGCCGTCGGCGACCAGCATGGTGGGCCGGTCGGACGGGATCTGGTCGGTCCAAGCATTCTCGGCTAGCGATGCCGCCACCGAATATGCATGGTCGTCGGCGGGCACCAATTCATCGCGCAACGCGATGACGTTGGGCAGATCGACGTTGTACCAGTCCACCGTGGCCGGCGGCTCGACCCGCAGCATGGCGGTGTCCAGCCCCGCGCCGAGAGCCACAACGACGGCGTCGGGATGTTGGGAGATGAAACTGCGCGCCCGATCGTCGAGCATCTTGGCGCGCAGCGCGGTCTGGCGCACCGCACTAGATGGCACGCCCAAAGTTTGGAAGTCATAGTCGATCTTGGCCACGATCTCGTCGGCCAGCGTGTCGCCCAGTATCGGCCTGGGGCAACGGCTGTCGAGCGCGCGGGCGTACTGGGTTACGA
>NZ_JBAPPI010000441.1:0-7450 GCF_049280035.1 Mycobacterium sp.
GCACATCTCCGTGGTCCGGGCGCTGCGGATGAAGGCGCTGGCCCGCGACTCGGCCGGTCTGGGCAGTGCGGCCCGCGAGCGCAATATTGCCGGACGGGTGCTGCTGACCAGTCGACGCCTTCCGGCCGATCACGAAGTACTGATCGTCGACGACATCGTCACGACCGGCGCGACCGCCCGTGAGTCGGTCCGCGTCCTGCAAACCGCCGGAGTGCGGGTGTGCGCTGTGCTGACGCTAGCTGCCGCGTGAGGGTACGTGAAGAACTTGCAACAGGTAGGTCAAAACACTGGAACTTCCCCCTGAACACGGTCTACCGTCGGGATCAAGCAACCATGAACGCCTTGAGGTGGCGCAGCTGAGGTAAAGCGAGGCGCCACGGCTCCGAAGACGGCAGGGGGTGAGTTCTCGACACCTTGCACCGGCGGGCGGCCAGAGCACGACCATCACCCCGTCGGCGTGTGTACCTGGAAGCCGGGCACGCTTCGTGCGTGCAACGCGAGAGAAACGAGTTGTCAAGTATGTCAAGGCAAACCGTGGAATTCGATCAGCTGGTAGCCGAACTACCGGCAGCAGCCGACGAGCCGGACGAATCGACACCGCACGCCGAGGTCGTCGTCAAGGGTCGCAACGTCGAGATACCCGACCACTTCCGCATCTACGTCTCGCAAAAGCTCGCCCGCCTGGAGAGATTCGACCGGACTGTCTATTTGTTCGATGTCGAGCTCGACCACGAACGCAACCGCCGCCAACGCAAGTCCTGTCAACATGTCGAGATCACCGCTCGCGGCCGTGGGCCGGTGGTCCGCGGCGAGGCCTGCGCAAACAGCTTCTATGCCGCATTCGAATCCGCGGTCGCCCGGCTGGAAAGCCGGCTGCGTCGCGTCAAGGACCGCCGCAAAGTCCACTACGGCGACAAGACTCCAGTCTCGTTGGCCGCGGCGACTGCCATTGTGCCGCCCGAGCCGGCTTTCGACACCGAAGCCGCGGGGCCGGACCACGACGGTGGCCCCTCAGATAATGGACACCACGAGCCGGGTCGGGTGGTGCGAACCAAGGAACACACCGCCGAGCCGATGTCGGTGGACGACGCGCTCTACGAGATGGAGCTGGTCGGCCACGACTTTTTCCTGTTCTACGACAAGCAGACCGAACGGCCGTCGGTGGTCTACCGTCGGCACGCTTACGACTACGGCCTCATCCGCCTGGCCTGACGCGAACGGCTAATGCCTGCTCGTCGCCTAGGATGGGGGACGCCAAAGACTCCGATCCGTAGGGGACAAAGCTGTGCTGGATAAGTTACTGCGCCTTGGTGAAGGTCGCACGGTCAAGCGCCTCAAGCGAGTGGCCGACTATGTCAACACCTTGTCCGACGACGTCGCGAAACTGACCGACGCCCAACTGCGGGCCAAGACCGACGAGTTCAAAAAGCGGCACGCCGACGGGGAAAGCCTCGATGACCTGCTGCCCGAGGCGTTTGCGGTGGCCCGCGAAGCGGCCTGGCGGGTACTGGACCAGCGCCCCTTCGACGTGCAGGTGATGGGCGGTGCGGCGCTGCACTTCGGCAACGTCGCCGAGATGAAGACCGGTGAAGGCAAGACGCTGACTTCTGTTTTGCCGGCCTACCTCAACGGCATCGGCGGCAAGGGCGTGCACATCATCACCGTGAACGACTACCTGGCTAAACGCGACAGCGAGTGGATGGGCCGGGTGCACCGCTTCCTGGGCCTGGACGTCGGGGTGATCCTCGCTCAGATGACACCCGACGAGCGGCGCGTGGCCTACAACGCCGACATCACCTACGGCACCAACAACGAGTTCGGTTTCGACTACCTGCGCGACAACATGGCCCATTCGCTGGAAGAGTGCGTCCAGCGCGGCCACAACTTCGGGATCGTCGACGAGGTCGACTCGATCCTGATCGACGAAGCCCGCACCCCGCTGATCATTTCCGGTCCAGCCGACGGTGCCTCCAACTGGTACAGCGAGTTCGCCCGGTTGGCGCCGCTGATGGAAAAAGACGTCCACTACGAGATCGACCTGCGCAAGCGCACCGTCGGCGTGCACGAGCTTGGCGTGGAATTCGTCGAGGACCAGCTCGGTATCGACAACCTCTACGAGGCCGCCAACTCACCGCTGGTCAGCTACCTGAACAACTCCCTGAAAGCCAAGGAGCTGTTCGCCCGCGACAAGGACTACATCGTGCGCGACGGCGAGGTGCTGATCGTCGACGAGTTCACCGGCCGGGTGTTGATCGGGCGGCGCTACAACGAGGGCATGCACCAGGCCATCGAGGCCAAAGAGCACGTCGAGATCAAGGCCGAGAATCAGACGCTGGCCACGATCACGCTGCAGAACTACTTCCGGCTCTACGAGAAGCTCGCCGGCATGACCGGTACCGCGCAAACCGAGGCCGCCGAGCTGCACGAGATCTACAAGCTCGGCGTCGTCAGCATCCCGACGAACAAGCCGATGATCCGCGGCGACCAGTCCGACCTCATCTACAAGACCGAGGAAGCCAAGTACATCGCGGTCGTCGACGACGTCAGCGAGCGCTACGAGCAAGGCCAGCCGGTGCTGATCGGTACCACTAGCGTGGAGCGATCGGAGTACCTGTCGCGCCAATTCCAGAAGAGGCGCATCCCGCACAACGTCCTCAACGCCAAGTACCACGAGCAAGAGGCCGGCATCATCGCCGAGGCCGGCCGGCGCGGCGCCATCACGGTCGCCACCAACATGGCCGGCCGCGGCACCGACATCGTGCTGGGCGGCAACGTCGACTTTCTCACCGATCTGCGGCTGCGCGCCCGCGGCCTCGACCCGGTGGAGACACCCGACGAGTACGACGAGGCCTGGCACGAAGAGCTGCCTGTGGTCAAGGCCGAGGCCGCCGAGGAGGCCAAGGAAGTGATCGAGGCCGGCGGGCTGTACGTGCTGGGTACCGAGCGGCACGAGTCGCGGCGCATCGACAACCAGCTGCGCGGCCGCTCCGGTCGCCAGGGCGACCCCGGTGAGTCGCGCTTCTACCTGTCGCTAGGCGACGAGTTGATGCGCCGCTTCAACGGCGCGGCGCTGGAAACGCTGCTGACCCGGCTCAACCTGCCCGACGACGTGCCCATCGAAGCCAAGATGGTGACCCGCGCGATCAAGAGCGCGCAGACCCAGGTCGAGCAGCAGAACTTCGAGGTCCGCAAGAACGTCCTCAAATACGACGAGGTGATGAACCAGCAGCGCAAGGTCATCTACGAGGAGCGCCGCCGCATCCTCGAAGGCGAGAATCTGCAGCAGCAAGCACACGACATGCTCGTCGACGTGATCACCGCCTACGTCGACGGGGCAACCGCCGAGGGTTACTCCGAGGACTGGGACCTGGAGAAGCTCTGGGAGGCGCTGAAAACGCTGTATCCGGTCGAGATCGACCACAAAGACCTGATCGACTCCGAGGCGATCGGTGAGCCCGGTGAGCTCACCCGTGAGGAACTGCTCGACGCGTTGATCGAAGACGCCGAACGCGCTTACGCGGTGCGGGAGGCCGAGCTCGAGGAGCTCGCCGGCGAGGGCGCGATGCGCCAGCTGGAACGCAACGTGTTGCTCAACGTCATCGACCGCAAGTGGCGTGAGCATCTCTACGAGATGGACTACCTCAAAGAGGGCATCGGGCTGCGCGCGATGGCGCAGCGCGATCCACTGGTGGAGTACCAGCGTGAGGGCTTCGACATGTTCACCGGCATGCTCGAGGGCCTCAAGGAAGAGTCGGTCGGCTTCTTGTTCAACGTCTCGGTCGAGGCGGTACCGGCCCCGCAGGTGTCTCCGGTCTTGGAGATAGGGGAGGAGCCGGAGGACCTGGCGGAGTTCGCCACCGCCGCCGCGGCCAGCGCACAGCAGCGGGCCACTAGCGGGTCAGCCGGATCGGCCGGGGCGCATGAACCGGCAACTGCGTTGCGCGCCAAAGGAATTCAGACTGAATCTGCTGAATTAACATATTCCGGGCCCGCCGAGGATGGTTCTGCGCAAGTGCAGGGCAACGGTGACGCACAGAAGACGGCGGCCGGAGCCGGCGGCAGTCGACGTGAGCGCCGCGAGGCCGCGCGCCGGCAGGGTCGCCATGCCAAGCCGAGATCCGCCAAAGGGCGGTAGGAGTCGGGCAATCCAACCTCTCGCCGGGGTCAACCGATGTGCAGGGCGACCACCTGCCAGCGTCCGCCCGCGACCCGTTCGATGCGGCAGGCGATGGCGTGGATGCGGCGCCCGCGGCGATAGCTCCCGAATACCTCGGCCGCGGCGGCCCGGTCCGGGGCGCCCACCGCCTGCAGCCGCAACCGGCACAACACCGCCGCCGCGCCATCATCGGCCGCAAGCCGGCCGGTCGTGAACCGATTGGCGCGCAGCACAGAGTCGACGAGGCCGGCGGCCAGCAGCCCGTGTAGCTGCGCAACCGGGCGGCGACGGTCAAGGACTTCCAGTACCCGACGCAGCGCGGCGTCGGCGAAGCACGCCGCCTGCCGCATCGGCGCGGACATTGTCGACGATCCGCCGGCCGCCGCGGGCCGATTAGAATGTCGTTGCTGCACACGCGTATTGGGCCGCCGCAGCGCTGTGGGTGAGGGTGGCCGGCATTGCCGGACATCGCGCGCCGGCGGTTCATAATCGACGACGGGCATGACGGTGAACGCGTCACGGTCGGATGGGCTGGGGCTGGTCAACACTGCACTCTCCCAATGCTTACGAAGGGGCCGAAAAAGTAGGCCTGCGGGAGAGTGGCAGACGACTGTGATGATCATTGCACAATCGGCGCGGCCGCGTACCCGCGCTGCGGCTCGCCCGCACGGCCGGTTACCGTGAGCGGCAGATCGGTCGGTTCGGTGAATTCGCAAGGGATTGCAAGGGGAGAGGCGACGTGGCGAGGTTGTCCACTTCGGACGCGTCGTTCTATGACCTGGAGAACACCGCCACCCCGCTGTATGTGGGCTCGCTGTCGATTCTGCGGCAGCCGCGCGCCGGGCTGAGCTACGAGGCGTTGCTGGCCACCGTTGAGCAGCGGCTGCCACAGGTACCGCGCTACCGGCAGAAAGTCCGCGAAGTGACCTTGGGCCTAGCCCGGCCGGTGTGGATCGACGACCGCGATTTCGACATCACCTATCACGTTCGGCGCTCGGCGCTGCCGTCTCCGGGCAGCGACGAGCAACTGCACGAACTGATCGGCCGGCTGGCTGCGCGACCGCTGGACAAGTCCCGGCCGCTCTGGGAGATGTACTTGGTGGAGGGCCTGGCCAAAAATCACCTCGCCCTTTACACCAAGTCGCACCAGTCGCTGATCAACGGAATGGGCGCGGTGGAGATGAGCCACGTCATCGCCGACCGCAGCCGCCGTCCGCCGCCGTTCGTCGAGGACATCTGGGTCCCGGCCCGCGAGCCGGGCACCACGCGGCTGTTGTTGGGCGCCGTCGGCGACTGGGCCACCCGCCCCCGGGGGCAGCTGCGTGCGGTCCGGACCGGAATCACCGAGCTGGCGACCCATTCCGGTCAGCTCATCGAGGTCGGTCGACGGATGTTGGACGTCGCCCGCACGCTTGCGCGGGGCACTGCGCCCAGCAGCCCGCTGAACACCAGGGTCTCGCGCAACCGGCGGTTCACGGTTGCCCGTTGACGTCTTGATGACTACCGGGCCATTCGAGCGCGCTACAACTGCGACGTCAACGATGTCGTGCTGGCGGTGATCACCGGCGCGCTGCGTAACTGGCTGTTGTCCCGCGGCGAGGCGGCGGCACCAACCGCAACGGTGCGGGCGATGGCGCCCTTGCCGGTCTACGTCGACGAGACATTCGACTCGTCGGGCCGGGCGCGGGCGATCAGCCAGGTAGCGCCCTTTCTGGTCGATCTGCCGGTAGGGGAGGGCAACGCGGTTGTGCGGCTGTCGCAGATCGCGCACGCCACCGAAACCAACCCGACCGCGGCCAGCCTGGTCGATGCCCGAACCATCGTGACGTTGTCGGGTTTTGCGCCGCCGACACTGCACGCCATGGGTATTCGGGTCGCCACCGGCCTGTCGGCGCGGTTGTTCAACCTGTTGATCACCAATGCGCCGGGCGCACAGTCGCAGATGTATGTGGCCGGTGCAAAGTTGTTGGAGAGCTATGCAGTACCGCCGCTGCTCAATAACCAAGTGCTGGCCATCGGCGTGACCTCTTACAACGGCACGTTGTATTTCGGCATCAACGCTGACCGGGATGCGATGAGCGATGTCGACGTGCTACCGGTGCTGTTGGCCGAATCGCTGGATGAATTGCTGGAAGCCGCGCAATAGAGCTGCATTCGCTAGTGGAAAGCCCGCTTGCGGACCTAACATTTGATGGTGTGAGCACCGGATCTGCCACCGATAAGTCGGCGAAGGCAAAGCAACCGAAGAAGCGAAAGTCGCCGAAGACTTCACCGCCGACGATCCCTAACGCGGTGTATGAAGCCGAATTGTTCCGGTTGCAAACGGAATTCGTCAAACTTCAAGAGTGGGTGCGGTTTTCCGGCGCCCGGATCGTGGTGATTTTCGAAGGCCGTGACGGGGCGGGCAAGGGCGGCACGATCAAAAGAATCACCGAATATCTCAATCCGCGCGTCGCCCGGATCGCAGCGTTGCCCGCGCCGACCGATCGGGAACGCGGGCAGTGGTACTACCAGCGGTATATCGCGCATCTGCCCGCCAAAGGGGAGATCGTGCTCTTCGACCGGTCGTGGTACAACCGTGCCGGCGTCGAGAAAGTCATGGGTTTTTGCACACCGCAAGAGCATGCGCTGTTCCTGCGGCAGACACCGATCTTCGAACAGATGCTCATCGAAGAAGGGATCCTGCTGCGGAAGTACTGGTTTTCGGTCTCCGAGGATGAGCAGCTGCGTCGATTTAGAGCGAGGCGCAATGATCCTGTGCGGCAATGGAAACTCAGCCCGATGGATCTGGAATCGTTGTATCGGTGGGAGGACTATTCACGTGCCAAAGACGAGATGATGGTGCACACCGATACGCCGGGTAGCCCGTGGTATGTCGTGGAATCAGATGTCAAGAAACATGCTCGGCTCAATATGATGGCACATCTGTTGTCCACCATTGACTATCGCGACGTGAAGAAACCGAAGGTGAAACTGCCCGCCCGTCCGGTGGTCAGCGACAACTATCAGCGGCCACCTCGCGAGCTGTCGACCTACGTAGACGACTATGTGTCAACGTTGACGGCCCCTACTGAGTGACCGCTTCGAAGATGCAGATCTACGTGCCGGTAACCCTGCCCATGCTGGGGCAACTCGTCGCCGATGGTTCGTTGTTGCCGGTGAACGGCACCGCGTTCGCGGTGACGCCGAGACTGCGGGAGGCCTACGCGCACGGCGACGACGACGAGCTCGGCGAAGTCGCGCTGCGCGAGGCGGCGCTGGCCTCGCTGCGGCTGCTGGCCGCCGCCGCCGACG
>NZ_JBAPPI010000442.1:0-16824 GCF_049280035.1 Mycobacterium sp.
AACCGCCCAGCGGTTGACGGCTCGGGGAATGGCGTACAGGTGATACCCGCGGGTGACGAATTTAGCGGGGTAGCCAGAGAGTTGGATTTTCAGCGGATTCGCCACCGCCTGATGGGGTCCAAGGTCGACTACAAAACCCATGTTGCGGTGCTTGTACTCTCGCTTCTTGCCGTACCCAAGGCTGGCGGCGACGTTGTGCGCCAACACCTTTCCTTGGCGAATCGCATGCTGTGCGGTGGGCGGTGTGATCTTGCCGGGTTGGGTCACGTCGGGCACCGCGGCGGCATCGCCGGCCGCGAACACGTCGGGATGCCCGGGCACCTGGAAGTCAGTCTGCACCTTTAGCCGGCCGTTCTCGGTCGGCAGGCCCAGCGTCTGGATCAGCGGAGCGGCGGTCACCCCGGTAACCCAGGCGACTGTTCGGGTGTCTATCCGCGAGTTATCGCTTAGCACAACGTGATCCGGATGAACCTCGTTGAGGGTTAAGCCTAGCCGCACCTCGACTCCGCGGCGCCGCAGCACGCGCATCGCGCGAGCGCCCAACTTCTCACCGACCTCCGGCATCACCTGCTCGGCAAGGTCAAGCAGCACGAATTTCACATCGGGCGCGTCAAAGCTCATCTGCTTGGCTGCGGCGTCGGCCAATGCGCGAAGCTGCAGGACCAGTTCCGTACCGGAATACGACGCCCCCACCACCACGATCGTGCGTCTGGCTTGCGCGAGCTCGGCGTCGTCTTCGAGGCAGGACAATTCCAACTGCTCGAGAACGTGGTCGCGCAGGTAGAGCGCCTCAGCTGTCGACTTCAAACCCCTTGCGTAATGGGCTAATCCAGGTATGTCGAACAGGCGGGTGACCGACCCGGGCGTCAACACCAGCCGGTCCCACGACAGTTCGCAGGGGCGCTGTTCCAAATCGGTGAAGTGCAGCCGGTGCTGCTCGAGGTCGACGCTGTCGACTCGCCCGCGCACTTTGCGCACACCGTTGAGCGTCCCGGCCAGCGGGATTGTCACGAACCGCGGATCGACTACCCCACCCGCCACGTCAGGAAGCAGCGGTGTGTACAGCATGTAGTCGACCGGCGAGATGATCGTGACCTCGATGTCTGATCTGCGTAATCGGCGGGCCAGCCGCCGTGCACACTCGAAGCCGGTAAATCCGCTGCCCACGATCACCACCGACGTCACCGCTTCCACTGTAGCGACGGGCGGCGCGCGGAATCGGTCCGCGCTGCGCCGCTACGGGGTGGCCAGCAGGGTGCCGAACTTGGCCGCCAACCACGGCTTTCGTCCGCCCGCCCGCAGCTTGCCACGGAGAAGTACGGGAAGCTGCCGCACTCGGCCACCGCCGACAAGCAGGAATGCCACCGGGTCGGCAGTGATCACACAATCGGCCTTCTCCCCCGCCACCGTCACGACACCTGTGCCGTCGGTGATTGCCATCCGATAGCGACAGCCGCCGCGCATCCGTAGTTCGAAGCTGATGTTGAGGCCCTTGGTCTGCGATGGCCGTAGGTATTTCGGCGCAAGCGAAAGCACAGCGGGTATCACCAGCAACGCGTCTTCGCGGCCAATGCTCCACGGCCGATGCCCGGCGCGCGCGATATCCAGACCGTGAACCAGCTGCTCCCCCAGCAACAGGCAGGTCATCACGGCCGGTTCGAGGACCAGGCCGTCGGCGGTGAGGACCTCGACGCGTTCGGATGCATCGATGGCTTGGATTTCAGTGGCGACGGCAAGGTAGCTCGCGGCGGTCTCTTCCAGCATGTCGACGAGTCGGTGCAGGTCACGCTCGGAGACGTCGATCAAGTGCTGGTCATTGACCGCAGTCCTGGCCCGCGCCGGCGATCCGTCCGGAATGTTGATCGCGGCGCGGTCGCCGTTCACATGCCTGGTTAATGCTTCGGTGTATTCACGCATGTCAGCCACCATGTGCGCCGCTGTCTGACCGGCTGTCCACGAGAGCCCGGGTACCGGGGCTGCCGAGTCGGCAATGCTGCGCCACAGTTGCGCGGTGCGAGCGACTGCCTCGGCAAGTGCCGCCCGGGCGTGAGCATCGGCACGCCGGACGTCGTCGACGGGTCCAGCAGGCACGGTGGGGACAGTTTTCATCACGAGCAGCCTTCCGTCTGATCGACTTGAGATAATGGCACTATGCCACATAGCATGACTATGTCAATAGGCTGAAGCGATCCGTTGCACGGAAGTGAGAGGCATGTCCGAGTCGAGACCGCAGTCGTCGTCGTTGCGCGCCCAGCAGGTCGCGCAGACCCGGGATTCGCTGGTCCGTTCAGGCCGGGAGTTGTTCGGCCAGAAAGGATTTCGACAGACTTCTGTGGAGGATCTGGCACGCGCCGCCCGAGTCACGACCGGCGCGCTTTATCACCACTTCCCCACCAAGACCGCACTTTTCGAAGCGGTTTTCGAGCATGCGCACACCGAGTTGATGGCCGCGTCGATGGCAGCCGCGCAGGATGCGACCGATGACCTCGACGTGCTGGCACGGGGCTTCGAGGCGTTCCTCGACGCCATATTGGAATCAGACATGCAGCGCATCCTCATTCTGGATGGCCCCGCGGTGCTGGGCCTAGCGCGCTTCACCGAACTGGATGAGCGTTACGCATTCGCTGTTATCGTTTCGGGGCTTCGGGCCGCCACCGAAGCCGGCGCACTTCGAGTCGACGATCCAGAGACCGTCACCCGACTGCTGTTCGGTGCGCTGAATCGCGGCGCGATGCTGATCGCGAACTCACCGGATCCGGTCGGGACCAGGCATGCGGTCGCGCTATCCATGCGCGCCATGATGGCCGGTTTCGCCATCTCCGGCTGACGAGTCGTTTTTCGCTCCAGGATCCGGGTAGTCGACCGGAATTGGCTGCTGGCTTAGTGGCATTCGTGATTTGCTTGGCCAGCTACGCCCACCACGGCGCGGGATGAGCTGGTCAACTCGAGGCGACGACGCGGATGTGTTTCATTGCAACGCGGCCAGGTTGCAAACCGACTCATGCACATCCGACTTGATGATCCTGGCGACGAGCCGCCCGATCGGCCCGTTCAAAAGACCCCCCGTCAGATCGGCGGTCAGACGAAACGTTGACCCGGGATGGTTGTCAGTGACCGTCATCGCTACCGCGATGCGGATCCCGCCGCGGCCGCGGCCGGATAATTCGATCGCTTTCGGCTCTTCGTACCGAGTGACCGTCCAATGAATGACGTTACGAAAACCCTTCACCTTGATCCGCGAAGACACCTGCGTGCCTTTGTCGATCTTGGACGGGACCGAACCGCGCCAACCAGCAAATATCGTCATCCAGTCGCCGAACCGATTCAAATCGCACGCCAGCTTCCAGGCTGATTCCGGCGCCAAGTCCGACGAGGTCGAAACATCTACTCGGGCCACCCGGCGTCACTCTCCCTCTGACTGGAACGCGGCTGGGCTTGCATACCCGGGCACAGCCGCGCGATAAACCGCACATCTGGCGCCCAACGGCGACCGTCAGATGCCCTTCCAGGTCTGATCGAGTTGTTCTGCCACGTCGATAACTTGCGCCTTTTGGGATTGCGGCGAATCGATTTCCTCGCTGACGTACTGCGCGATGAAGCGCCGGATCTCCCCGTCAACGCCGGCCACGATGCGCAACACTTCGCCGCGGATGCTTGTCGACGACACGTGGACGGTGATATCCGACGACCGTGGCTTGGCGACGTCGACGATCAGCATGAGTGGTTCGGCAGCGCGTGCGGTCGCGGTCAACGCGATGTCGCCGTCAACCCGGAACCGCTGTTTGTCCAGCCGTAGGTCGACGAGCAGATCGATGAGAAGTGGGATGTGGATGTCAAATGTGATGCTGTCGCCGACGTTACGGGCGACCTGCGGCTCCTTGATCGTCACCCGGGCGCTCACTTTGGCAATCTTGCCCGGCCCCTGTGCGATCGGTTCCATGTCGAACTCGGTGCCGGCGAACGCGCTGAAGGCGGCGCCGACACGTTCCGCCGTCACGGCCACTTCGAAGAATCGCCGCCCAAAAACCTCGTAGCTCACGTAGTCGTAGCCCTGCATAAGTAGATACCGTCTCACATGCGACTCACAGAGCCTTGCGACTCTGCGGCTGATCCGATCGTGTCGGCCGAAGCCCGCTGTGCCAGTGGTGTTACGCAAATACCGCCGTGGGTAAACCAGTGCGCATGAAAGCACAGCTACCGCATGTGCATCTCACCGATCGCACGTCAAGCCTCCGAAGGTAGCGAGGTGCACAGATGAGGTTGCGCAAAAGCACCGTCGGCGGCCCAGGTTTTCGTCGTGTTCGGCGGGGCCGCGGCTTCTCCTACGTCGACGTGGGGCGCGACTGCGTCGACGACCCGGAAAGCTTGGCACGGATCCAGGCACTGGTTATCCCGCCGGCTTGGAAGAACGTGTGGATCTGTCCCCACCCCAACGGCCACATCCAGGCGGTAGGTACTGACGTCGCCGGCCGCCGCCAGTACCTCTACCACGAGCAATGGCAGGCCGAGAGGTCCGAAGAGAAGTACGACCGGGCCTTGAGCCTGGCCAGACATCTGCCGGACTGGCGCCTCCACCTTCGCACCGACCTGCGTGCCCGCGGGCTGGGACCCGATCGCGTGCTAGCGCTGGCTCAGCATTTGATCGATCAGGGCTACTTCCGGGCCGGCGGTGAGGAGTACGCGCAGGAGAACGGCAGCTTCGGCCTGGCCACGCTGCGCCGCGACCATGTACGACTACACCGGGACAGCGTGGAATTCGACTACCCCGCGAAAAGCGGGGTGCGCCGCACGATTTCCCTGGACGATCCCCTGGTGATCAAGGCGGTTGGCTCGCTGATGCGTGCCAAAACGAAGATTCCGCGGCTGCTGGTGTATCGCACGTCAGATGGCTGGTCCGAGGTGCACGCCGACGACCTCAACACCCGCTTTCGAGAACTGGTGGGTGAGGAGTTCAGTGTCAAGGATCTGCGGACCTGGCACGGCACGGTGCTGGCCGCCGAGGCGTTCGCCATCGCCCGAGAGCCGACGTCAAAGACGGCTCGCCGTCGCGAAGAAGCGGCCGTGATGCGCGCGGTGGCTGAAGAATTGGGTAACACGCCCGCGGTGGCACGGGGCTCCTATGTGGATCCTCGCGTCGTGACCGCCTACGAACAAGGCGTCACCATCGCCCCCGCATTACGCAGAATCAAACGTCAGCGAACGCGGGAGGCGAGGCGCGAAACAATCGAGCGAGCCAGCGCGCGGATGATCAAACGCATCGCGCAGAGCTGAGCACTCTACGACGCTGGCAGCCTGAGCGGCATCGGTTGTGAGAGAATTCGACTGTCGCACCGGCGCGAACCGGGCTGGGCGATTCAGGTCGCGTTGTTAACCGCGCCACACATCCATCCGCTGATTCTTCTATCCCGGCCTTGGCCTGTCAGGCTGGCAGAACCTGGAGGTGTTTTGAGTCCGATGTGCGCCCACAAAGTGACCGAGCCGCGAACCAGCGGCTCGCAGATCGAGGCCTTGCTCACCTGGGTCGGTGGCGGAGAGCGTCGCGAACTGGACGAACGTCACGAGCGGTCCGCGCACGCGATCGCCGGCACCGTCGTGATCCTCAATGCCGCACTGACCTGGCTGGTGACGACGCTCGCCGTGCTCGAAGCAACGCGGTGGCCGGTGCTGGCCATAATGCCGTTCACCCTGGTGTTTGGCTTGCTGGTCGGCGCGATCACCCGCGGCGTAGCGAGCGGACCGATCCGCGGGCTGCGCGGCATCGTGGGCCGTGGACTGGTGGCGGCCGCAATCGGCATCGTCGTAGGCGACGTCGCCGCACTGGCGATGTTCTCCGGGTCGATCGACCGTCAGCTCGAACTACAGGCCGCGCGCGCTGCCGACTCGGCGCCGGCGGCCGTGCAGGCATCGACCAGCCTGGCGCAGCTGCGCACCTCTCGCGTCGCGCTCGACAAGGCGGTCGATACCGCACGCATTCACCGCGACGAGGCGCTGGTGGTGGCACGCTGCGAATACAATCCGACCCCGGCCTGCCCGCAAACCCATATCACCGGGGTGCCCGGTTCCGGGCCCGAAACCCGAACTGCCAACGAGCTTCTCGCAGATTCCCAGCACGAATTGGACACCGCTATCGCCGCTCGGGACCGCCAAGCTGCCGAGCTTGACTCCAAAATCGGCGACGGCGAGCGGGCCCTCTCCCAAGCGCAGCAATCCGCGGCCGCCGACGCTGACCATGGCCTGGGCGCGCGGTGGCTGGCAATGCAAAACCTCACGCTGGCCAGCGCCGGCGCACTAATGCTGCGGCTCTTGACGATCGCGTTCTTCACACTGCTGAGCGTGCTGCCCTTGATACTGCGGCTATGGCGTGGTGAAACAGCCCATGATCGCAACGCCGAAGCCCGTGCCGAACGTGAACGCGCCGAGCTGGAGGCAGAGACAGCGATCGCGGTCAAACGAGCCGAGGTTCGTGCGGCCGCCGAAACGATGTGGGCCGAGCAGCAACTCGCCCAAGCCCGGATGGCCGTCGAGGCGCAGACCGAGATCGACCGCGCGCAGCTTCGTCAGCGCGTGAGCGCAGCCCTGGAAAGCGCGGCACCCGTCGCTGAGCCGGTGGCGGAAGACATCTACCTGCCGATCGCCGCTGAGGCGGAGGCCGCGAGCCGCGCCGCGACCGAATTGCCCGACGCCCCGGCGAAGGCCGATGCGGCGCAGACGCCGAACCTGCCCGCGACACTGGAATCACCCGACGTGCCCGCCACACCGTCGATTCCAAGCATCCCGGATGTCACCCGAGCCGCCGCGCGCTGGGTTCGTCCGCTGGTTCCGAGTTTTGTTGCCCGCGCGATCGACACCTCAACCCACCCGTTGCGCACGGCGCGCCAGGTGTTGGAGGAGGTCGAGGAAATCACCTTCGCGCTCAAACGCACCCACAAGATCATCGTCAGTACCGAGGAAACTGCGGGCCCGGGGCCATCAGGCGAATCGGCCGCGATCAGTGCCAGTGGTGACGATCATCTCGGTGCGCAACCCGTGACGCCAGAGCGGCTATCCGCAACGCATGTGGACGACCTGTCGTTGACGCAGCGCGAGGCGCAGCGCGGGCTGATCGAACGCGACGGACCAGCTGAGGTGCGTGGGGCTGACGGCCCACGACAATTGCCGCCTGCGAAGTAATCGGCGGACGACACTGTGTTGTGATCGAAAGCTGAAATGAGCTGGGACAGCGTCATTGCAACGCAATATCGCTCACCAGCGAGAATAACTCTTTCAGCAAAGCCGTTTCTGTCGTAGAGTTGCGGAACTGAGACGAAAATCAGCGAAAAATAAAGAATGCCTGAATCTTCCACGCATGTTGAATAGGTGATTTCAGACCTATATCGACCAGCGCTTTTCGTGCGGAATTGTAGTGTAGGCCATTCAGTAATATGAAAAGTGATGGCCGACACAATTTTTGGCCGTTTTTGATCTTGTTGTTAACGTCCCGGCCCATGTTTGTTTTAGCAACGCTGATGGGCCTGCTTCAGGAGATGTCAGGCACACCGTATAGCCATGGCTATTCCCCCCGGGGAACGGACTGTTCGGGTCTGGCCTCCTTGGTATCGAATGTCGCTACCGACCGGCCGGCTTTCGCTGGCAGGTTCAACACCGGGAATGAAGAATCGGCCTTGTTGGCGCGTGGCTTCCAGTACGGCACCGCCCCCGGTGCTCTGGTGATCGGCTGGAATGGCGGTCACACCGCGGTGACGCTGCCGGATGGAACCCCGGTGTCCAGCGGTGAAGGCGGCGGCGTGCGAATTGGTGGCGGCGGTGCTTACCAGCCTCAGTTCACTCATCACATGTTTCTCCCGGTGGATCCCGATGCAGCGCAGGATGCCCCACCGCCGCCGTTTGGGCCGGTTCTGGTGGACGCGGTGGCTCCAGAGCCTCCCCCGCCGCCTGCGCCCGGCCCCGACCCCGTAGAGCCGGTGCAGAACGAACTGCCACCGCCGCCGGCTCCCGAACCGGCCCCCGCCGAGCCGGTGGAGAACCAACCGCCTCCGCCGGCGGATCCTGCGCCGGCCGTTGATCAACCAGGCGCGGCTACCTAGCGCTCCGAGGCCGTTGGGCCTCTACGCCAAGAACCGCTCCAGATAGCGGGTGAACCGGTCGCGCAGGTCGTGCGCGTCGAGTCCGAACATTTCGGCCGACGT
This sequence comes from Mycobacterium sp., assembly GCF_049280035.1. Classification (GTDB taxonomy): domain Bacteria; phylum Actinomycetota; class Actinomycetes; order Mycobacteriales; family Mycobacteriaceae; genus Mycobacterium. The sequence goes on from NZ_JBAPPI010000442.1 coordinate 8,187, forward strand.
CGCGATCTGGCCCAACCGCCCCCGCTGGTGGCCCAGCAGATAATCGGCCATCGCCGTGCGGGCCGCGTTTGTCAGCGGCTCGCCGGCGAGGTCGTAAACGTGTTCAGCGACGCCGAGCTCATCGGCCATGAAGTCGTTGAAGCGGACGTCGACCGAGCGCTCCGGCGGGATGACATCACGATCCTGGACGAGCGCGTCCAGCATCATTTGCAAGCGGTCGACCCACGATGCCGCGATCTCCTGCACCGGCACCGGCGAGCAATGCATCCGCGCGGTATAGGTGATCATCGCGAGCATGGACAGCGTTACCGGTACGGGGTCGCGGTGGGTGCACACCACGATCGCCCCGGGAAAGACGGCGTCCAGCACCGGCAACTGCTCGAGGTGCTGGGGTGACTTCAGCAACCAGCGGCGGCCGCCGCGCAGAAACTGCAGCGCCTTCAACTGGACGGCCAAGTGCTCGTAGGACGATGTCTGGTCGTGCGTCAGGTAGTAGTCGCGCCACCGCGGCACGTACGCGAGAGTCTCGAAGAACATCGTGGAGAAGTCGTTGGCCAGCAGCTGGATCTCCTCGTGGACATGCTCGGTGGTCATCTCATGCATGAGCGGGAAGTGCGGCATCGCGGCATTCATGAACTCGACGGCGGCGTCCATGCGCGCTTTGCGCGGGTCGGGCTCGACGCCCACCTCGGCGGGCAGCGGAAATGGCTCGACGCTCTCCCAGTACGGGATGGTGCGAAAGGTCGTGGGCGCCGCCAGCAAGTTGTGCAGATGAGTGGTGCCGGTGCGGGGCAGGCCCGCGATGACGACCGGCGGCAGCAGCTCGATGTCGTTGATCTCGGGGTGTCGCGCCAGCAGATCATTAAGCAGCAGCCGGTTCTTGAGCCACTGCAACAGCTGAGCGTGGAAGTTGACGATTCCCGGCCCGTGCAGGCCATCGATCTCTTGCAGCGCCGTGAGGTAGACATCGAGGCGCTCCCGGTAATCGTCAGGCCCGAAGTCGGTTAGCCCGGTATCGGCGGTGGCTTTGGCGTGCAGCGCTTCGGCATCCAGCGGGCAATCCGGCGCCATCGCGGCCATGAGCTCGCGGATCTGCTCGGCTTGAGGGCTGAAGCGCGGCTCAGCAAGGTCATCAAGGTGCACCAGGACTGCGGCGGCGTCGGTCACGGCGACTTATGTTACTCTGAGTTTCGTAATGACGACAGAGCTTGGCCGACCTCGCGATAAGCGCATCGATAGCGCGGTGCTCAGCGCGACTGTCGAACTGCTCGCCGAGACGGGCTATGCCGACCTTTCCGTCGATACCATCGCCCGGCGGGCGGGCACCAGCAAGCCGGCGATCTATCGCCGTTGGCCCGGCAAGGCGCACCTTGTCCACGAGGCGGTGTTCCCGATCAGCAACACGACCGCCGTCCCCGACACCGGGTCGCTGGCCGGCGACGTGCGCGAAATGGTTCGTCGCACCGCGGCCGTGCTGACCACCCCGGCTGCGCGCGCCGCGCTGCCCGGACTGGTCGGTGAGATGGCCGCCGACCTCACGCTGCACTCCGCGCTGCTGGAGCGCTTTGGCGACATCCTCTCGCGCGGCCTTTCGGATCGCTTGGCGGACGCGATCGCGCGCGGCGAGGTACGGCCCGACGTCAGCGCTGCCGAGGTCGTCGAGGTCGTCGCCGGAACCACGTTCCTGGCGCTGCTCACCCGTGGGGACACGCTCGACGATTCCTGGGTAGACCGCACGGCCGCTTTCATAACGAGAGGAATCAGTAGATGACGACCCACGAGTCCACCGCTGCATGGCAGGAGTTGCTGCACACCTTAGGTGGCCTCGACCGCTCCTTTCTCGACGGCGACCGTGCCGTCACCGACGACCGGCACATCGCCGACGGCTACCGCATGATCGCCACCACACTGGGCGTCGCCTTCGACACTTACGTCTTCGCCGAGCCCAGTCGGCCCGTGTTCGTCGCAGTCAACACGCCCTTCCGACGAGATCGACGATGGGGCGGCGACAACACCGACGCCTACTACTACATGTGCCCGGTCGATCCCAAACGGCGCTATCGCATCAGCGGCAACAGCGGCGACAGCGTCTACTTCTCGCTGACTGCCTACAACGAACCGTCGCCGGGCGCATGGTCGGACCGCATCGTGGCAATCCTGCGCGATGACGACCTCGAGATCGATGCGGCGGGCAACTTCTCGTTCGAATTCGGGCCCACACCCGACGCGGCAGTGCTGATGACCCGCGACTACCAGGCCGACCCGCTGACCGGTCGCCCAGTCAGCTGGCGAATCGAGGCGCTCGACGAACCGGAACCGATCCGGCACGGCGATGCCGAGACCGCTGCGCGCCTGCGGGCCAGCACCGCCTGGCTACGCACGATGTTCGCGATCATCCCGCTGGCCGTCGGAGCGCGGGTTGACGAGACGCACGCGCTGGGCCATGAGATCGCGCATGCGGCCAATGAGTTCGCCGACCCCTACCAAGTCCCGGACGCCAACTTCGGCTGGTCGGCCCGTGACGCCTGTTATTCCTATGGCAGTTTCGTGCTCGACGAGGACGAGGCGCTCGTCATCACCCACCGGCCGCCGCGGTGCAGGTTCTGGAACCTGGTCGTGTGGAACCAATTCATGGCCACCCACGGCGTCACCGATGCACGCAGCTCGGTCAACGGCCATAGCGCGGTGCTCAGCGCGGACGGCTCGGCGACGATCGTCATCTCTCGCGGCATGACCGCGCACCCGAATTCCCTGACCACGCTTGACTATCCCCGTGGCAACCTCGCGTTCCGGTGGTTTCTCGCCGACGAGGTCCCGGCGCGGCCGGAAGTGCGGCTGGTGAAGCTGTCCGAGGCGCCGACGAGCGTTGAGTAACACCGCGCTGAATCGCTCGGCTTAACCCGGCGTTAAACAGCTGCTATAGAACGCTTCGGCAGCCCCTATGTAAGGTGGAAATTCTTAGTTTAGGTAGCCAATCTCAGGGGAATCTTCTGCGCCATGATTTCGCATCACATCACTCGCCTGTTCGGTGCGGCGGTAGCTACGACATCGGGGCTGCTCGCCACTGTCATCCCTACCGCCGCCGTTCCTTCCGCGTCTGCCCAGCCATGCCCTGACACCGAAGTGGTGTTCGCCCGCGGCACCGGTGAGGATCCGGGTGTCGGGCCGACGGGACAAGCGTTCGTCGACACCCTGCGCGGGCGCCTCGGCGGAAAGTCGATGGACGTATATCCGGTCAACTACCCCGCCAGCGACCAATGGTCGACCGGAATCGACGGCATCAGAGATGCCGGCACTCATGTCGTATCCGAGGCGTCAGCCTGCCCCAACACCAAGATGGTGCTCGGCGGCTATTCACAAGGCGCAGCCGTGATGGGCTTTGTCACCTCCCCTGCGGTCCCGGATTCCATCCCACCTGACGTCGATCCGGCAACCCTCCCTAAACCTCTGGACCCTGCCGTAGCAAGCCACGTCGCCGCGGTCGTGCTGTTCGGAACGCCCAACGTGCGGGCTATGGACTTCCTCGGCCAACCGCAGATCGTCATCGGCCCCCTATATCAGGCCAAGACAATCAAGGTGTGCGCCCCCGAGGACCCGATCTGCTCGGACGGGATGAATTTCGCCGCGCACGATGCCTACGACGGGGACGTGATTGCCCAGGGGGTCGACTTCGCTATGGGTCATCTTGGCGAAGGTGGCCCACCCGCAGCACCGGCAACTCCACATCGAGGCTTTGGAGACTGAAGTCCACGGATAACCGGCGGCGGACCTTGCCCGCCACTGCTTCTCGGCGGTCGCCTTAGGACACCTGGACTAGCGTCTAGAAAAGTCTGTGCGCTCGCATCCAGGGACGGAGGACACCCATGGCGATCCGCGTCGCGCATGTCGGCACCGGAAACGTCGGTCGTCTGGCGTTGACCGAGCTGGTCACCAATCCACAATTCGAACTCACCGGGTTGTGCGTCTCGTCGCCGCAGAAAGTCGGCAAGGATGCCGGAGCGCTCGCCGGGGTGGAGGTGTCCACCGGCATCACTGCCGTCGACGACCTCGATGCCGTGCTCGCCACCGGCCCCGAATGCGTTGTCTACTGCGCGATGGGCGACACCCGTCTGCCGGAAGCGATGAAGGACGTCATGCACATCCTCGCCGCGGGCATCAACGTGGTCGGGTCGTCGCCGGGGATGTTGCAGTATCCGTGGGGCGTGATGCCCGAGAAGTACATCGCCCGCATTGAAGACGCTGCACAGCAAGGGAATTCGAGTATTTTCATCAATGGCGTCGACCCCGGATTTATCAACGATCTCATCCCGTTCGTGCTCGCGAGCACCTGCCAGCGGATCGAGCAGGTGCGCTGCACGGAGATCGCCGACTACGCGACCTACGACGGCGCCGAGGTCATGAACTACATGGGGTTCGGCAGGCCCCTAGATGACGTACCGATGCTGCTGCTACCGGGCGTGCTCAGCATCGCCTGGGGCGGGGCGATTCGTCAGCTGGCGGCGGGCCTGGGAATCGAACTGGACGCGATCACTGAATCCCACGAGCGGGAGCCGGCGCCGGAGGACTTCGACATCGCGGTAGGGCGCGTCGCCAAGGGGACCATGGCCGCACTGCAGTTCGAGATTCGCGGCATGGTCAACGGTTACCCCGCGATCGTTGTCGAGCATGTGACGCGGCTACGAGAAAACCTGCGACCGGATTGGCCGCAGCCCGCCCAGCCCGGCGGCTCGTATCGCGTGGAGATCGTCGGCGAGCCGTCCTACACCGTGGACATCTGCCCGACGAGCCGCAAGGGCGATCACAACCACGCGGCGATCGTCGGCGCGGCGGGCCGCATCGTCAACGCCATCCCGGCCGTGGTCGCGGCGCCGCCCGGAATCCGGACGACGCTGGACTTGCCGCTGGTCACCGGAAGCGGCCTCTACGCACCAGCGGGAATCCCGGCTGTCTGACATGAGCCCTGAAACACCTTCGCCTACCGTGGTACTGGTTCACGGGGCGTGGGCCGACGGCTCCAGCTGGAGTCGAGTCATCACCGGCCTGGGCCAGGCCGGAATCGCGGTCACGGCCGCTCCTATCCCGCTCACCACTCTGCGCCCGGCCTAAAGCCGGACGATCAAGGCTGGATCTGGTTGCCTACCAATGCCTTTGCCAAGGCATTCGCCCAGCACGGAACTGCCGAAGAGCATGCGGTGCTGGCGGCGGTGCAACGGCTAATCACCCGCCCGCAAGCTGTTGTCGACATCATCGCCGAGGCTGTACACAGCGTGCCTTGAGCGTTATTCGTGGGTGTGCTGACACCAGCGGGAACCGCGGCATCCGACCAGATAAATCCGCCCTGGGTTACCGTTTCCCGATTAGCTTGGTTGAAGGGAGCACGGTCCGATGAGGATTTCTCACCCGGTGATCGCCGGTGTAATCGTTGCGTCAACGCTGACGGGAGTGTCGGTCGCCGGCTGCAGCAGCCATTCGAAGTCCACGACGCCGACATCGGGATCAACCACCTCGACCCATGTCGCACTGGGCGACTACACCCAGTTGCTGATCAAGGCCAGTGACATCAACGCACCAGAACCTTTCACCGCCAGTCCAGCGGTCAAGAACCCGAATGGCCAACAGGGCGCACAAGCGACGTTCGGCGACCAAGACAAGACCCACACGATCATCGACACCATCCAGATCATGTTGGACCCCGCGGCCGCTGCGAACGCGCTGGATTCGGCCAGGGCGGCTCAGCATGAAACGCTTCAGGCGAAACCCCTATCGGTCGACGTCGGGGCCGACGGCACGACGATTTCTGGATCTTCGCAGGACCGATCCAAGGGGGTGACGGTATTGCTGTTCACCGAGGGCAAGGCGTTCGTCACGATCGAGTTCGATGGCCCGTCCTACGCGCTGGCGCCGGCGGATTTCGTCAGCGACGTCGGGCACAAACAAGACGAGGCCATCAAGAAGGGACTCGGTAGCTGACCGAGCCCTAGGCGTGCACAAGGTCCCCCACGTAATTGCTCGGGAATTCGTCGCGCCGCGATTCGGCCACTGCGATGGTTTACCCCGAGCCACCGACCGTGGGGCGTGCCGCTCCAAGAATCCGCCAAGGCATCTACCGCACCCTGACGAGAGGTATACGGTTACACCCTCCGGATACAGCTTTACGCTGCGGTTCCGGGGGTTTAGGGAGGTTGGGGCGATGTGGCAGCAACTGTCACGGCGCGACAAGACCCGAGCCGTCGCCTGTGTTTTTGGGATGGCGCTAGGGGCCTTCGCGGCCGTCTTCCTCGCGGTGAATGGTTATTGGGTTCGGGGCGCTGGATTTACCTTCCAGGCGGTCTTCTTCGCCTTCGCCCTGTACACAGTGGTCAAGCGCGGCTCGGGGAAACCACAACCTCGCACAATCAACCCAGGAACCACTGCGCCGGATCAACAATCGCAGGGGCCATCACCGGTTCAACCGCCGGGTGGCGGGCCGCCCCAACGATGGTTTTGACCCGGGGGCTCAACGGTCCGGTGGTGAAGCTGCCTGTGCGATAGCACTCATATATCTGCTATCTCGTCGCCTTTGCCGTAGTAAGGGCAGTAGCTGGTTTGCCGGTCGGTGAACTGGCTGACTGCGTATGGTGAGCCGGTGGAGGGCACGCCGTTCGGGCGTTATCGCCTTATCGAGCTGTTGGGCCGTGGCGGCATGGGCGAAGTGTGGCGCGCTCACGACACCGTGATCGACCGGATTGTGGCGGTGAAGGTGTTGCCGGCGCACTTAGCCGACGATAAAGCGTTTGTGCAGCGGTTCCGCCGAGAGGCCCATGCCGCAGCACGGCTGAACAATCCGCACGTGATCCCGATCCACAACAGCGGCGAGATCGACGGCCGGCTGTATGTGGACATGCGGTTAATCGAGGGCCGCGACCTACAAGAGGTGCTGGCCGACGGGCCGATGGAGCCGGGGCGGGCGGTGCGCATCATCGAGCAGGTGGCCAAGGCGCTACACGCCGCGCACAAGATCGGTCTGGTGCACCGCGACGTCAAACCGTCCAACATCCTGCTCGACGAGGACGACTTCGCGTACCTGATCGATTTCGGCATCGCGCGCGGCGCCGACCAGACCCGAATGACGAGCACCGGCGGTGTCATCGGCTCGTGGCCCTACATGGCACCAGAGCGGTTCAGCGCCCAAGAAGTCGATGCCCGCGCCGACGTGTATGCGTTGGCCTGTGTGCTGTATGAATGCCTGACGGGACACACACCCTACCCCGGCGACAGTCCTGAACAGCAGTACGCCGGTCACGTCGCCACCCCACCACCCCAACCGTCGAGCACCAATCCCGACCTGCCCGCCGACTTCGACAGGGTCACCGAGAAGGGCCTGGCCAAAGACCCCGACCAGCGGTATGCCACCACCGTCGAGTTAGCCAACGCCGCCCACGACGCCATCACCACGCCGCTGGCACCCCCCAACGAACCCACCCTGCTCGCCGGCGCGACCCGACCCGCACCCGCCCGCCTTGATGATCAGGTGCCACCCCCGCCCGCACCCGCGCCGGAGGTGGTGCGGCAACAGCCCGCAGACCTGAACCTCGCCGCGACCCAACACCGCCCACCCGACTGGCCGGCCCCTCAGTTCGGCACACCGCCACCGCCGTGGGGGCAGGGCCCACGCCGACAGGTGAAGGTGGGCCTGATCGCCGCGATCGTGATGATCCTGGCCGCCGCCGGCATCACCGGCTACCTCGTCCTGCGACCAAAACACCCGCCCGCATCCCCAACCCAAACCGCGCAACCCGCTCCCGGAAACTTCGTGAAACCCCTTACGGCTACAGTGTTTTCGCCCGGTCCTGCCGGGGCCGACAATCCAGATCAGGCCGGGCTGGCCATCAACGGCTCCCCGCCGCCCGGGTGGACTACCGATATATACAGCGATGCCGTCCCGTTCCCGGGCTTCAAGAGCGGCGTCGGTTTGCTGCTACAGCTGCCGCAGGCCACCCGGCTGGCGTCTGTCTCCCTCGACGTGCCCAGCACCGGAACCGAGGTGCAAATTCGGTCGTCGCCGACTCCCACGCCGGCGGAGCTGTCTGACACCATCGAGCTGACCCCACCGACGCTTATGCAACCCGGCCACAACACGATCCCGGTGCCGAACGCGGCGCCCATATCGACCGTACTGGTATGGATAACCACGCTGGGCACCACCGACGGTAAGAGCCGAAGCGCGATCGCCGACCTCACGCTGCAGGCGGCTTCTTGATCGCACAGGCCGGCCACCATTCGGTCGCATCTTCTTTGGAGAGTTCAACAAGGGTGTAGGACTCGCACAATGTTTGGCCTGGAACGGGCGCCTCATGTCGCGCCGGTAGGACCGTCGAACTTATCCCTTTGCCATCGCGCTGGCGATCCTTGCCGTAGTAAGGGCAGTAGCTGGTTTGCCGGGACTATCTCGCTAACGGTGTTTCCGGCGGTTTCCATTAGTAGGTTTCGGCCGCCGGGAAACGGTCGCCGAAGGTGATTGCGAACGCGTTGAGCGCTGGCTTCGTGCGCCGTGAGGCGCTGTGATTTGAGTGGAGGTGAGAAGCCTTTGCCGTCGGGTCGTCGCAGCGGCCCGATAGGAGCTGAGGGCAGCCCGAGCCGGGAGGTGTCGGTGCGGGTG
>NZ_JBAPPI010000443.1:0-3724 GCF_049280035.1 Mycobacterium sp.
GTTGACCGCGATGGTGTTACCCGTCACCGAGTCGACGATGCCGTTGACGCCAGGACTTCCAGCCGGCCCAACGGGCGGAGGGCACTTGCCGCCTTCAGACGGGCTGATGTCCACAGATTCCGCGGTGATCGCACCGCCAGGTGGAGCGCTCTGCGACGCGGGCTTGACGTCGACGCAACTCCCCGGTTTCACGTCGGTCAGCGCTGCGGAGCTGAGCTCGGTGATCATCGTCTGCGGTGTGAAGTCCACCGCGGCCGCCGTCCGATCCCGCTGCGTGAGCTGGATCCTGTTGCCCGAGACCGACCTGACCAAGCCCTCGACCTCGTCATGCCCCATGGGTGGTGCCGGCGGCGGCGTGGGCTTAGGAGACGTGGGCTTAGGAGTTGTCGAGCTTGCCGACGTGCTGGGTTTTCCGGTGTTTTCGTTGCTCGAATTGCCGCACGCGGCGAGCGACACTGCGGTGGCGCCGGTGACCGCGACGATCACGAGCTGCGTCAATCGACTTCGATGCGTGGCGGCGGACATCACGGTTCTCCGATCGAGGCGTTGCGCGGAGGGGTACCCGCCGCACTGCCGAGTTGCACAATTATTAGCTGAGCTCGTGAGCGGCCTTTGACGCGGTCCGGTCGAACTAGGGTTGTGCCATGTTTTGGGTGTGCAGAACCTGCGGTGTCGAGCACGCCACCGCATCAGACGTCTGCGCGATTTGTGCCGATGACCGGCAGTGGGTGCCGGCCGAGGGGCAGCAATGGGCGACGCTGGAGCAGTTGGTTGCCGAAGGGATGCGGTCGCAGGTCTCGGTCATTGAGGACGGACTGGTGGCGATCGGCAGTTCGCCGCCGCTCGGTATCGGACAGCTGGGAAAGCTGGTGTGCACCGATGTCGGCAACGTGTTGTGGGATCCGTCCGGCTTCGTCGACGACGATGGCGTGGCCGCAGTAGCAGAGCGTGGACCGGTCATCGCAATTGTGGCCAGCCATCCGCACATGTACGGCGCACAGGTCGAATGGAGCCACCGACTGGGTGGCGTCCCGGTGTATGTGAACGCCGCGGATGCCGAGTGGGTGATGCGTCCCGACCCGGTGATCGAGCCGTGGTCGGACACCCTGCCGCTGACCCCGTCGTTATCCGTGGTCCGGGTCGGCGGCCATTTCCCCGGCAGCGCAGTCGCTTGCTGGACCGAGGGTGCCGGTGGGCGCGGCGTGCTGCTGGCCGGCGACACCATCTTTCCCAACCCGGACCGCCGCACGGTTGCGTTTTTGCGCAGCTACCCGAACCGCCTTCCGCTGTCGGCCGCCGTCGTGCAGCGCATGGCCAACACGCTGGCGGCGTTGCATTTCGACCGCATCTATGGCCTGTTCACGAACTCCATCGACGCCGACGGCCACGCGGCGGTCCAGCGATCGGCCGCCCGCCATGGCGCCTGGGTCCGTGGCGACAATGACCATCTGACCTAGCGCCCCGGCGGGACGCAGGGGAACACAGCGGCAGTTCACGGCGTTAACTGGGGCGTGACTACCCAAGACCTCACTGCCGAACAGTTCAACGAAACTATTAACGGCAATGACATCGTGCTCGTCGACTTCTGGGCATCCTGGTGCGGACCGTGCCGCCAGTTCGCACCTACGTTTGCCGCATCCGCGGAAAAGCACCCCGACGTCGTGCACGCCAAGGTCGACACCGAAGCCGAAGATGGCCTGGCGGCAGCTGCCAACATCCGGTCCATCCCGACCTTGATGGCGTTCAAGAAGGGCAAGCTGGTGTTCAACCAGGCCGGAGCCCTGCCGCCAGCCGCGCTGGAGGATCTCGTGCAACGGGTCAAGGATTTCGACGTCGATGCGGCGATCGCGGCGCAGGAACGCGACCAGGTCTGATAGCGGCAAGGGGGACCTGGGCTAATTGTCCGACTCTCCCCCGCGAGCGGGCGGTACACCCACACCGGTCCGCCGTGTGGGCCGGATCGTCGTCAGGCGCGTTACCGTTCAACGGTGAGTTTGGTCCTCGTTGAACATCCGCGGCCGCATGTCGCGTTAATCACCCTCAACCGGCCGGAGCGGATGAACTCGATGGCGTTCGACGTCATGGTGCCGTTCAAAGCGGTTCTTGAGGAAATCAGCTACGACAACTCGGTGCGGGTGGTCGTGCTGACCGGGGCCGGTCGAGGTTTCTCGTCGGGCGCCGACCACAAGTCAGCCGGAGAAGTGCCGCATGTGCAGGGCTTGACTCGGCCCACCTACGCGCTGCGTTCCATGCAGGTTCTCGACGACGTCATCCTGGCGCTGCGACGGCTGCACCAACCGGTGATCGCCGCGGTCAACGGCGCAGCGATCGGTGGCGGGCTCTGCCTGGCGCTGGCCGCCGACATCCGCGTCGCGTCGAGCGGGGCCTATTTCCGGGCCGCGGGCATCAACAACGGTCTGACGGCCAGCGAGCTGGGTCTCAGCTACCTGTTGCCACGGGCCATCGGCTCGTCGCGGGCGTTCGAGATCATGCTGACCGGTCGGGACATCGACGCCGATGAGGCCGAGCGGATCGGGCTGGTATCCCGCCAGGTACCCGAAGACCAGCTGTTGGAGACCTGCTATGCGATGGCCGAAGGGATCGCGGCGTTCTCGCGGCCGGGACTCGAGTTGACCAAACGCACACTGTGGAGTGGACTGGACGCCGCTAGCCTGGAAGGGCACATGCAGGCTGAGGGACTGGGACAGCTTTTCGTTCGCCTGCTCACCACCAACTTCGAAGAGGCGGTTGCCGCGCGTGCCGAGAAACGGCCGCCGGTGTTCACCGACGATAAGTAAGCCTGAACAAGGAGAGTGACCGTGATCACGGCTACGGACCTCGAGGTCCGCGCTGGCGCGCGCACGTTGCTTTCCGCGGACGGCTCCGCGCTGCGGATACAGCCCGGTGACCGCATCGGTCTGGTCGGGCGCAACGGTGCCGGCAAGACGACCACCCTCCGCATCCTTGCGGGGGAGGGCGAGCCGTATGCCGGGACGGTGACGCGCAGCGGCGAGATCGGTTACCTGCCGCAGGATCCCAAAGAGGGCGATCTCGACGTCCTGGCCCGCGATCGGGTGCTCTCGGCGCGCGGATTGGACACGCTGCTCACCGATCTGGAAAAGCAGCAGGCGCTGATGGCCGAGGTCGCCGATGACGCCGCCCGCGACCGTGCGATTCGCCGCTACGGTCAACTCGAGGAACGCTTCGCCGCATTGGGCGGTTATGGAGCCGAAAGCGAGGCCGGCCGAATCTGCGCGAGCCTTGGGTTGCCCGAACGGGTGCTGACCCAGCAGTTGCGCACGCTGTCCGGCGGCCAACGCCGCCGGGTGGAGTTGGCGCGGATTCTGTTCGCCGCGAGTGAAGGAGGAGCCGGGGCTTCAGGTTCAGGCACCACCCTCTTACTCGACGAGCCGACCAACCACCTCGACGCCGATTCACTGGGCTGGCTAAGGGAATTCCTGCGGGCGCACACCGGCGGCTTGGTGGTCATCAGCCACAACGTCGGCTTGTTGGCCGACGTCGTCAACCGAGTTTGGTTTCTCGACGCGATGCGTGGCGAAGTTGACGTCTACAACATGGGTTGGCAGAAGTATCTCGACGCCCGCGCCACCGACGAGCAGCGGCGCCGCCGGGAACGTACCAACGCCGAACGCAAGGCCACCGCGTTGCGTGCCCAAGCCGCCAAGCTGGGCGCCAAAGCCACCAAAGCTGTTGCGGCGCAGAA
>NZ_JBAPPI010000444.1:0-2349 GCF_049280035.1 Mycobacterium sp.
GGACTGCGGATTCTCAGCGCGCACCCTGACCAGCGCGACCGCCTGCTGGCGAACTACGACGACATGGCGCCCGCCGCGGTCGAGGAAATCCTGCGGTACGCCAGCCCGGTGATCCACTTTCGCCGCACGGTGACCCGCGACGGCGTGACGCTGACCGACCCGCAGGGCGAAGTCACCCACACCTTCAACGCCGGCGATAAGGTCGTGGTCTGGTATCCCGCCGCCAACCGCGACCCCGCTGTCTTCGACCAGCCGGAGCGCTTTGACATCGCGCGAAAACCCAACAACCACATCGCCTTCGGCGGCCCGGGACCACACTACTGCCTGGGCGCCCACCTGGCCCGGCTTGAGTTGAACGTAGCGTTCCGCATGCTCTACGCGCGCTACCCAGACATCACCGCGGCCGGCGAACCGGTCATGCTGAGGTAGAACTTCGTCAACGGCATCAAACACCTGAAGGCCAGCTACACACCATGAACACACAAGCGGCGGTGCTGTCCGACGTCGCGGACGGCGTCATGACGATCACCCTGAACCGGCCCGAAGCCGCCAACGCGGTACGTCCCGACGACCGTGATGCGCTCATCGCGTTACTGGCCGCCGCCGACGCCGACGAGAAGGTGCGCGTGGTGGTGCTGCGCGCCAACGGCAAGCACTTCTGCTCCGGCGCCGACGTGGGTTCACTTGTCGAACGACGCGCGCAGGACGAGAAACGAGTGCTGGAGCCGACGCGGCGCATCATGAACGGCGCCCAGAAGCTGGTGGCCAGTGTGCTGGACTGCAACAAACCGGTGATCGCCGCGGTGCACGGCGCGGCGACCGGGCTGGGAGCGCACGTCGTGTACGCCTCCGACCTGGTGATCGCCACCGAAAACGCCTACTTTGCAGAGTCATTCGTCAAGCGCGGACTGGTCGTCGATGGCGGCGGCTGCTATCTACTGCCCCGCCGCATCGGCATGCAGAAGGCCAAGGAGATGGCGTTCTTCGGTGAAAGACTCTCGGCCACCGAGGCATTCACGCTGGGACTGGTGAACCGGGTGGTGAGCGCCGCCGACTTCGACGCGACGGTAGCCGACTTCGCCGGGCGGCTGGCCGGAGCGCCGACTTCCGCGATCGCGTTCACCAAACGGCTGCTCAACGACTCCCCCGACACCGACCGGTCCGGGGCATTCGTCGCGGAGGCGATGGCGCAGGAGATCCAGTCGTATGCGCACGACTCCAAGGAGGGCGTGCAGGCGTTCATCGTGAAGCGTCCCACCGAGTTCACTGGGTGGTGAGGGTGGCTCGCGCTGACATTCCCACCATTGACGCGGCCAGCGCTCCCTACTGGGAGGCCGCCAGGCAGGGTCAATTGCTGATCGCCGAATGCGTGGCGTGCGGCCGAGTGCACCACTACCCACGCCCGTTTTGCCCGCATTGCTGGAGCGAGGACGTGCATCCGGTTGCGGCCAGCGGAGCCGGGACCCTGTACACGTATTCGACTGTGTACGTGAACGATCTGGCGCCCTTCAACGAGCGACTGCCGTATGTGGCCGCGATCGTCGAACTGGCCGAAGGCCCACGGCTGATGACCACGATCGAGGGCGCCGACCCTGACGACCTTCGGGTGGGAATGCCGGTCACCGCCATCTTCCGCCCGGTCGACGACGCCGATCCCGACAGCCCCTATCTGACGGTCTTCACACCAAGCGAGGAGAGCCCATGACCGGACTACTCGACGGCAAGGTCGCCCTGGTGACCGGAGCCGGGCACGGCATCGGCCGCGGCCACGCCCTCGAATTGGCCAGGCACGGCGCCACCGTGATCGTCAACGACCTGGGCACCAGCCTGTCCGGCGAGGGTACCGGCAAGGTGGCCGACGAGGTGGTGGCGATCATCGAAAGCCGCGGTGGCACAGCAGTTTCCGACTTCAGCGACGTCGGCGATGAGGAGCAGGTCGACCTCGCTGTGGAGCGTGCCTACTCGCAGCTGGGCCGGCTGGACATCGTCGTCAACAACGCAGGAATCGTGCGCGACAAGGCGATCTGGAACATGACCGTCGACGACTTCGACCTGGTGATGCGGGTGCACGTCCGCGGCAGCTGGCTCACCAGCCGCGCGGTCGCCCGCAAGTGGCGGGCGGAATCGAAGGAATCCGGCGGAAAGGTCTACGGCCGCATCATCAACACCACGTCCGGCGCCGGTCTGCACGGCCACTTCGGGCAGACCAACTACAGCGCTGCGAAGGCCGCGATCGTCGGACTGACTCAAACCCTGAGCCTGGAGTTGGCGTCGATCGGCGCCACCGTGAATGCGATCAGTCCGGGTGGGCGCACCCGGATGTCGGCATCCATGCCCGGCGCGCAGGCT
>NZ_JBAPPI010000445.1:0-2799 GCF_049280035.1 Mycobacterium sp.
ATGCTGGGCACCGAGCTCGATTCCAAGGAGGCTTTCGTCGAGCCCGCCGTGCTGACCCGGGACCTGGACCTTGGATGGGCGGAGTTCCCCGCCGGCACCGTCGGGGGCCAACGCCGCACCTATCGCGGCCATCGCAACGGCCACCCGGTAATCGAGCTGGCCATCTGCTGGACCATGAGCAGCGATGCGCTCGACCCGCAATGGAGCGACCCCGACGGATTCAGTGTGGTGATCGAAGGCCAACCACGCGTCGACGCGAGGATCCGATTCGGCAACCCCGGCGAGGACGTGATGACGGTGTTGATGGACAGCACCGCCGTCGCGGCGGTCAACGCCATACCGTTCGTCTGCTCCGCGCAACCGGGCGTCATCACCCCGATTGACCTGCCCATCGCCGGATCCCAAGGCGCTCTTAAGGTTTGATCTATGGGCGGTCAGTGCTGCGCCACGCGCGGGGCGAGATGCCGTGTGTCCGGGTGAACAGCCGGCTGAAATAACCGGGGTCGGAAACCCCGACCCGCCTGGCGATCTCGGCGACCGGAAGATCGGTCTCTTCCAGCATCGTGCGCGCCTCGGCCATCCGACGTTCGATTATCCACTCCTGCACGGTGCGCGCGGTGCGGCCGCGCACGACGGATTCGACTGCGTAGAGGTCGCCATGCACGGCAACGCACCGTTGGACGCCTCACCTACTATCGCGCCACGCGTCCGGCCTAGCGCTGGTCGAAGGCCACCTTCACCGCGCCGCTTTCACCCTGGTTGGCGATAGCCAGGAATGCGTCCCGCCACTGCTCCAGCCGGAAGGTGTGAGTCAGCATGGGGCGCAAATCAATTCGGCCGTCGACAACCAGATCGAGGTAGTGCGCGATCGCGTGCTTGCGCTGCCCGTCGACCTCTTCGACCCCGAATGCGTTGGAGCCAACCCAGCTGATCTCCTTGAAGTACAACGGACTCCACTCCCACCGTCCGGGTGCGTGCACACCGGCCTTGACCAGCGTCCCCCGCGAAGCGAGCACCCGCACCCCGACTTCGAACGTTTCCGGTTTTCCGACGGTGTCGTAAACGACGTCGACGGCTCCGGGGTGTGCCATCGGCAAACCTTGTAGTGGCTGCCACAACCGGCCGCCGCCCCAGCTCACCAACTCTTCGATGACGGCCAGCCGGGGCTCGTGCGCCAGCACGATGGCGGCGCCGAACCGGCGGGCCAGCTGCGCCTGGGCATCAAAGCGGGCTACCACCGCGACCGCCACGTCCGGGTAGAGGGCCCGCAGGATGGCCAGCGCGCACAATCCCAGCGAGCCGGCGCCGTAGACCAGGACCCGGCCCGATCGCGGCGGCGGGTGGCGGGTGATGGCGTGCAGCGACACTGAAAACGGGTCGGCGAACACGGCCAACTCATCGGGCACCGATTCGGGCACCGCGAACAGCATGCTGTCGTGGGCCGGCATCAGCTCGGCGTAGCCACCGGTCACATCGGCCGACACCCCGGTGTGGATCCCGGGTTTGATGTCGCCGTCGCAAAAGCTCCAGCACAGGCTGTAGTCGCCGCTCTGGCAGGCCGGGCAGGGCTGGATGCCGCGCGGCCCGCAGGACAGCCACGGGTTGAGCACGACGCGCTGACCCGGCGCCAGCCCGCGGGCCTTAGGCCCTACCCGCACCACGTCGGCGACCACCTCGTGGCCCATCACCTGAGGAAACGAGCAGAAGGCCGCCATCGCATTGTCGATGTCACCTTCACCGAAATCCAGCAAGATCTGCTTGGAGTCCGAGCCGCAGATACCGGTCAGCCGGGGTCGGGCGATCACCCAATCGTCATGCAGCAGTTGAGGATCCGCCACATGCTGCAGTGCGACCGGGCTGGAGGCGAGGTTCTTGGCCAGCGGGTTGCCGTCTGGGGGTGACTCGAACGGCTCCGGCGGCACCCCGAACACCAGCGCTTTCATCGCGGTGCCATCTGGGCTGCGCCGGCGATGTAGGCGTCGAGGTCGGCGTTTTTGGCGTCGACTATGTTTTTTAGGGCCATCATTACCGGCAGATAGTGCTCGAAACGGTCGCTGCCCAGCGCCGCGATAATGCCGTCGGCCACCTCATCGGCCGCCACCTTGGGTCCTTGGTAGAGCGGTTCCTCGCTGCCCGGCTGATCCCAGATCTCGGTGTCGACCGGCCCGGGCTCGATCAGCTTCACGCCGACCCCGGTGCCGTGCAGGTCGACGGCCATCGACTCGCTCCAGCCGCAGAGCGCGAACTTGCTGGCGCAGTAGGCGGCCTCGTGGATGATGCCCAGCCGACCACCCACGCTGGACACGTTGACGATCACGCCGTGTCCCCGGTCCAGCATCCGCGGCAACACGGCCAACGTCAGCCGCATCGGGGCGACGAAGTTGACCCGCATGATGTCCTCAACCTCGCCCGGATCCAGCCCATCCACGGCCCGCCGTTTCGGCATTGCGGCGTTGTTGACTAACACGTCGATGCCGCCCAAGTCGTCCCACGCCCGCAACCCCAGCCGACCAACGGTCGCGGTTTCGGCCAGATCAGCCACCCACATCGTCGAGTCGGCCGAGGTTCTGCGGCAGTCCGCCAAGACCTCGGCAAGACGCTCCGCGCGCCGGGCGATCAGTCCCACTATCGCGCCGTGGCCGGCCAGCCGCCGGGCCAAGGCGGCACCGATCCCCGATGACGCCCCGGTGATCACCACCCGCTTCCCTGCTGCCGAGTACGCCATGGCCACAGCGTGGCGCGAATGGCCAGCTATCACACGGTTTTCGGCAATATGCCTGCACAAGTGGCTATTCGGCG
>NZ_JBAPPI010000446.1:0-6846 GCF_049280035.1 Mycobacterium sp.
CGTCGAGCGCGCGCCATCCGGCCACGGCCCGCCGCGCCGCCTGCACCGCAACGTCGAGTTGGTCAAGATCGGCGGCCGGCGCATACCCGACGATCTCGGCAGGACGGGCCGGGTTGTGTACCGAATAGCTGGTGCGGCCACCGGGCCGCGGCTCGCCCCCGATCGTGAGGGGTGCGGATGCTTCAGCGGATGTTGCGGTCATCGTGCTTGCCTCCTTGACCCGGTGCGGTCGTCCCGCCATCGTAAGTCGGTATGACATGGATCACAGGGCGGTTCGCATGAGGGGTGTGGTGCTGCGGGAGGTTGGTCAGCCCACCGCGGTGGAGGAGCTCGCGCTGCGGCCGCTCGGTCGCCACGAGGTCCGAGTGCAACTGGCCGCCAGCGGCGTGTGTCACAGCGATCTGTCACTGCGCAACGGGTCCATCCCGACGCTGCTGCCCGGCACGCTCGGTCACGAGGGCGCCGGGGTGGTCGCGGAAGTGGGCGACGACGTCACCAGCGTCGGCCCAGGCGATCACGTTGTGCTGACTTGGCTGGTGGCGTGCCGATCCTGTCCGCATTGCCTGCGTGGAGAGTCCCAGCTGTGCGTGCATGCCTACGACCACGCCTATGGCGGTCCTTACGCCGAGAGCGCCGCCGGCCCGGTATGGCCGGGAATGGGCGTCGGGTCGCTGGCCGAACAGACACTGCTGCCTGCCGCGGCGGTCGTGCCGGTCGATAAGTCGCTGCCGCTCGATCACGCCGCGCTATTAGGCTGCGGCGTCACGACCGGCGTTGGCGCGGTGATGCGCACGGCGGCCGTCCGCCCGGGCGAGAGCGTGCTCGTCATCGGTTGCGGCGGTGTGGGTTTAGCCGCGATCCAAGGGGCGCGGCTGGCCGGCGCGGCGCCGATCATCGCCGCCGACCAGGTGGCCGCCCAACTTCCGGCGGCGACGGCCAACGGCGCGACCGAGACGATCGATGCGAGCGAGGTCGACCTGGCCAGCGCCGTGCGCGACCTCACCGGCGGCGCCGGAGTCGATCACGGAATCGAAGTCGTGGGCAAACCCGCCACGATCCGCGCGGCTTACGACGCCACCCGCCGCGGCGGCAAGGTCACCCTGGTAGGTGCCGCGGGGATCGAGGAGTCAGTGACGTTTCCAGCGCTTTCATTGATGGTCGAGGGCAAGACCATCCAAGGCAGCGTGTACGGCGCCAGCGACCCGGCGCGCGATATCCCGCTGTTGGCCGACCTGTCCCGCCGCGGTCTGCTCGACATCGAGGCGTTGGTGACGCGGCGGATCGGTCTCGACGACGTCGAGGCGGCGTTCACCGATATGGCCGCGGGCCATGGTGCCCGCAGCGTCGTGTGCTTCGACACAAGGCCGTAAGCAATCTTGCAGTGCCTATGCCGCAAGCACATGACGTCTGCGACGTTCTCCTTGAAACCCTACTATTCGGCTAGCGCAACCAGCGGCGGCGGAGTGCCGTCGTCTTCCAGAGAAAAAGGAATCCCAACATGAAGACGAGAGTATTGATGGCCACGGTCGGTGGTGCAGCGGCAGCCTTGGCCGCTGGTGTTATGTGGACCGCACCATCGACCTCGGCTGGTAGCGACTTTTGCAATTCGCTTCCCACCCCCGCGCAAGTTCATGATTGCAGCTGCGGCGCTGACAACGTCCCAGGTACTCAGGAATATCAGCAGTGCCTGCATGGAAATGCGGCTGCGCCCGGACCGGCCAGCTCACCGCCACCCGCGCCACCCGCGCCACCCGCCTAATCCCTACCGCGCTTGGCTCGCCACCGGTGCGGCGAACCGCGAGGGCGCGTCCCAATCGCGGGCCGCGCCTCGATGCAATCGACCTTTGGGGCCGGCCACGGCCCTTTCGACGGTGCGCCGTGATGCAGCCGCGCCAGCCGTCGGCGATAGGTGCGTTCCGGGATGCCGGCCAAAACGCAGAACCTCGAAACCGGCAGACCCGCTGCTTCTCTTAGGGCTTCGAGGTCGACGAAGGGACCTGATCGGCCAGCGCCGCGCCGCGCTGCCAGACCCGCAACTGAACAGTGGCCTCCGCAAGTGCCAACTTCAGCTGCTCGTTTTCGAGCTGGAGCCGACGCTGCTCGGGAGTGCCCTTCCTGCCAGCCGGCCCACTGGGAACCTCTTGGAGCCGCTGAGCACCCGCCTCGAGGAACTGATGCTTCCACTTGACCACCGAGTCAGCACTAACCCCCAATCGGCGCGCCGCCTCCCGGCAACTCATCTCACCGGCCAGCACCGACAACACCATCCGCAGCTTGTCCTCCGGAGCAACCTTCATTCGCCGTGATCTGACCATGACACCCACCCAACCCTCTTGAACGGCGGCCGCGCTGTGGATAACGCGACCCTGCCAAAAAGTTTGAGTCAGTGGAGGCGTGTACTATCGAACATATGTTCGAATCTCTGGCTGTGATCAATCCGGCGTGTGAGGAATCGGCGCTGATCGAGCGCATTGCCGAGCTGGAGCGGCTCAAATCCGCCGCTGCGGCGGGCCAGGCTCGAGCGGCGGCCGCGCTGGATGCGGCACGACGAGCCTCAGAAACCGCCGCTGGCGTGCCGGCCGCGAGCCGAGGTCGCGGGGTGGCCAGCGAAATTGCCCTGGCCCGAAGGGACTCACCAGCACGCGGCGGTCGGCATCTCGGCTTCGCCAAGGCGCTGGTAAACGAGATGCCGCATACCTTGGCCGCTTTGGAGCAAGGGCAGCTATCGGAATGGCGGGCCACCCTCATCGTGCGGGAAAGCGCCTGTTTAGACATCGAAGACCGGCAAGCGCTGGACGCCGAGCTGTGCGGCGATCCCGCCGGCCTGGACGGGATGGGCGATGCCCGAGTGGCCGCTGCAGCCAGGTCGGTTGCCTACCGACTGGACCCGCACGCCGTCGTCGAAAGGGCCGCCAAAGCCGAAACCGAGCGCACAGTTTCCATCCGGCCCGCTCCTGACACTATGACCTGGTTGACCGCGCTCCTGCCCGTAGCCCAAGGCGTATCGGTGTATGCGGCACTGCGCCGTACGGCGGACACCACGTTTGACGGCCGGTCCCGCGGCCAGGTCATGGCCGACACTCTCGTCGAACGCGTCACTGGCCGCAGCGCAGCGACGCCAACACCAATCGCAGTCAATCTCGTTCTCTCGGACCACACGCTGCTGAGCAGCGACGCGACCCCGGCGGACATCTGCGGGTACGGCCCAATTCCCGCCGACGTCGCCCGCGGGTTAGTGATGGCCGCAGCCACAGACTCACGGTCACGCGCGACGCTGCGCCGGATCTACACCCATCCAGAGTCCGGCGCGCTGGTGGCGATGGAGTCACGGGCCCGGCGATTTCCGCGCGGGCTGGCCACATTCATCGGGCTGCGCGATCAACGATGTCGTACGCCCTACTGCGACGCGCCAATCCGACACCGCGACCATGCCACGCCGTATGCCCGTGGCGGGCGAACCGCGGTTGACAACGGGCTGGGATCTTGCGAACGGTGCAACTACGTGAAAGAGGCCGCTGGCTGGCGGGTCAGCGCGGGCATGGACGAAACCGGCAGACACACAGCCGAATTCACCACTCCAACCGGCGGGCACTACCGTTCGGCGGCGCCGCCGCGCGCGCCGACAGTGACGATCAGTGAACTCGAAGTCAGGGTAGGCATCGCGTTGATGCAGCATGCTGCTTAATCCAGCAGCGTGCGGACGACGCCGTCGGCCAGCAGCCGTCCCCGGTCGGTGAGCACGAGGCGCTGACCTTCTGGCTTGAGCAGGCCGTCGCTGACCGCGACAGCGGCGCGCTCGCGCTCGGCGTCGTCGAGCAGGTCCAGCGGCAGACCTTGGCGTAGTCGGATCCTCAGCATGACGTCCTCGGTGTGGCGCTGCTGAGCAGTCAACTGCTCGAAACCAGCGACCGGCAACCCCGCGCCGTCGAGGATCTGCGCATAAGCGTTGGGGTGCTTGACATTCCACCAGCGCGTCGCACCGATATAGCTGTGTGCCCCCGGGCCCGCACCCCACCACTGGCCACCGTCCCAGTAGCCGAGGTTGTGTCGGCATTGCCCGCCGGCACGGCTCCAGTTCGACACCTCATACCACTCGAGCCCGGCCGCTGACAGCTGCTTGTCTACCACCTCGTAGCGATGCGCCAACACGTCGTCGTCGGGAGCGGCGAGCTCGCCGCTGCGCACCCGGCGCGCCAACGCGGTGCCCTCCTCGACCACCAGCGCGTAGGCGGAGACGTGATCGACCCCGGTGTCGACCGCCGCTTCGACGGAGCGCAGTACATCCTCGTCGGATTCCCCAGGGGTGCCGTAGATCAGGTCGAGGCTGACGTGCTCAAAACCTTCGGCGAGCGCCTCGCGGGCCGCCGCCGCAGACCGGTTCGGTGTGTGGATCCGATCTAGAACACCCAGCACCCTTGGCGAGACAGACTGCATGCCCAGCGACACCCTCGTGTAGCCGGCCGCGCGGGCGGCCGCAAAGAAGTCGGGCCAAGCCGACTCCGGGTTGGCCTCGGTGGTGATCTCGGCGTCGGCGGCCAGCTCGAAATTGTCGCGCACCGACTGCAGCACCGCGGTGATGCGCTCGCCACCCAACAACGACGGCGTCCCGCCCCCGACGAACACGGTGTGCACCGTCGGTGCGCCCAGCCGGGCTGCGGCCAGCTCGAGTTCCGACCGCAGCACCTGCAGCCACGCGTCGGGGTTGACGCCACCCAATTCGGCCGGGGTGTAGGTGTTGAAGTCGCAGTAACCGCAGCGGGTGAAGCAGAACGGCACGTGCACGTAGATGCCGAACGGTCCGCCCGAGCTCACGTGCACATCGGGCAGTCCTACCGGCGCAGAACTTGCCGTCATGGCTGCCAATATTCCTGAGTCGACGCACAACCTCCAGCGCGGGCTACTTATCACCGCGACCAGACGGTGTTGGCAGCGGACTCTCGGATACATTTGCGCTGCGTCCCAGGGTTGCCACGTAGTTTTGCTCACTATGAGAGAAATTCCACCCTGGTAGCGACCGTTGGCGACATCCATGGCACAATGGCCGAGTGACCACCGCCCACCGCAGCCCGTTCGACATCGCGTTGGTGGCGCGTCGGCACATCGATCTCAAGCGTGTCTGCAGCTGTCGCTGTCTGCCTTGATGTCGTAGACCCGCCCACCTGTATTTCCAGCTGGCTCCCGGATCTGCGCTGCCGGGACAGCAACCGGTGATCTGCGCGGTCCAAGCCGGCTACTCCAAAGAGGAGATTGCCGAATGACCTCCCCCCGCCCCGCCAAGGGCCGCAGCGAAGGCCAGTGGGCGCTTGGTGAGCGCGAGCCGCTTAATCCCAACGAGCAATTCAAGCTGGATGACGATGCGCTCAATGTGCGCGACCGCATCCTCAACCACTACTCCAAAGCCGGTTTCGACAGCATCGACAAGAACGACCTGCGTGGCCGCATGCGCTGGATGGGTCTCTACACCCAGCGTGAACAGGGTTATGACGGCAGCTGGACCGGCGACGAGAACCTCGATCTGCTCGAGGCCAAGTACTTCATGATGCGAGTCCGGTGCGACGGCGGGGCACTGTCCACCGCGGCGCTGCGCACGCTCGGACAGCTTTCCACCGAGTTCGCCCGGGACACCGCCGACATCTCCGACCGGGAAAATGTGCAGTACCACTGGATCGAGATCGAGAACGTCCCCGAGATCTGGGAGCGGCTGGCCGCGGTCGGGCTGCAGACCACCGAGGCGTGCGGCGACTGCCCGCGGGTGGTGCTGGGCTCCCCGCTGGCCGGTGAGTCACTCGACGAGGTCCTCGACCCGAGCTGGGCCGTGCAGGAGATCGTCCGCCGCTACATCGGCAATCCGGAGTTCTCCAACCTGCCGCGCAAGTACAAGACCGCGATCTCGGGTCTGCAGGACGTCGCGCATGAAATCAACGACATCGCGTTCATCGGGGTCAACCACCCCGAGCACGGAGCCGGGCTGGATCTGTGGGTGGGTGGCGGCCTATCCACCAACCCGATGCTGGCCCAGCGGGTCGGTGCGTGGGTGCCGCTGGAAGAGGTCCCCGACGTTTGGGAGGCCATCACATCGCTGTTCCGGGACTACGGCTACAGACGACTACGGGCCAAGGCCCGGCTGAAGTTCCTCATTAAAGATTGGGGCATTGAAAAGTTCCGTGAAATTCTCGAAACCGAATACCTCAAACGCAAACTCATCGACGGTCCGGCTCCCGAACCCGTCAAGCACCCGATCGACCATGTCGGCGTGCAGCGGCTGAAGAACGGGCTCAATGCCGTTGGGGTAGCACCGATTGCCGGGCGGGTGTCGGGCACCATCCTGTCCGCGGTGGCCGATTTGGCCGAGCAGGCGGGGTCGCAGCGGATCCGGTTCACCCCCTACCAGAAGCTGGTCATCCTAGACGTTCCCGACGACAGGCTTGACGAGCTGACCGCCGGCCTGGACGCGCTGGGCCTGCCGTCGCAGCCGTCGCACTGGCGCCGAAACCTGATGGCCTGCACCGGTATCGAGTACTGCAAGCTGTCGTTTGCCGATACTCGCGGGCGTTCCCAGGTGCTGGTGCCCGAGCTGGAGCGCCGACTCGACGACATCAACGCACAACTGGACGTGCCAGTGACCGTCAACATCAACGGCTGCCCGAACTCGTGTGCGCGCATCCAGATTGCCGACATCGGTTTCAAGGGCCAAATGGTCGACGACGGCCACGGCGGCTCGGTCGAGGGGTTCCAGGTGCACCTGGGCGGCAGCTTGGGCCTCGACAGTGGTTTCGGGCGAAAACTGCGCCAACACAAGGTCACCAGCGCCGAGCTCGGTGATTACATCGACCGCGTAGTGCGCAA
>NZ_JBAPPI010000447.1:0-7102 GCF_049280035.1 Mycobacterium sp.
AGCCGGGTCTTGCCGACCCCACCTACCCCGGTCAGCGTGACCAACCGATGAGCTTTCACCACCGCTTGCAGCTCGGCGACCTCGGACTCGCGTCCGATGAAGCTCGTGGTCGCAGCCCGCAGGTTCCCCGGACTCGCATCCAGCGCCCGCAGGGCTGGGAACTCCGTGCGTAGGCCGTCTGCTTGGACCTGGAACAGCCCGACCGGGGTGGGCAGATCCCGCAATCGGCGCGGCCCCAGATCGATGAGATCAACCCCACTGAGCAGACCCGCAGTCGACTCGGCCAACAGGATCTGACCGCCGTTCCCGGCGGCCATCACCCGTGCTGCGCGATTCAGCACCGTTCCGAAGTAGTCCCCGTCTCGCAGCTCGGCCTCGCCGGTTGCGATGCCCATCCGCACCGGCAACTGCAGCGCCCGCTGCGCGGCCACTGCGGCATCCACCGCAGACCTCGGCGAGGCGAACGCGGCACACACCCCGTCACCGGTGTGCTTGAACAACCAGCCCCCGTGCGCCTCGATCGCATTTCGCAACACCTCGTCATGGGCGGCCAGCGCCACCTGCATGCCCTCCGCATCGGCCTCCCACCGACGGGTCGAACCCTCAACATCGGTGAACAGAAACGTCACAACACCCGAAGGAGCGGGCACCTCTGCAGAATGTCACAACGAACCCTGTTTCTAACTCGAACATCACAGGACGACCCAGACAACAGATCATGGGATCCACGAAGCTGGTCCGCAGTCAGTCCGCAATGCTTCACGTTTGACCCGCTCGGCCTAAACAACCTCAACGTCTTGAGATGCGTTTTTCAACATTCTCAACGCCAGGCGTCTCCTCCAAACGCCCAGTTCATGTCGTTCGGGACGAAGAGGCCGTGGGTTCGAATCCCGCCACCCCGACTTTGAAAAAAGCTGATTAAACGTCTATTCAGTACGGCTATGCGGTTTGCTGTCGCGTGCCGGGTACGTTTTCTTCCTCAGAATCACTGTCGCTGTTGGCACTACTATGCCGAGATTCCCCACGCGCTAGGTTGCAACGATTGGTACACCGCCCGTGCAACCACCTGCGGCGAACTCGACAACGCAATGACTGCCGCGGCGCAGGCCGACACCGGCGCTTACATCGAGGTTGTCACCGACACCTACGCCGCCTCGAAACTGGTGATGCAACTCCACGACAACCTGGAGAGCCTTTACAACACCTGATCGCTCTCCATCGCGTCCTGAATCCCGCCATCCGGACCCATGTTGTAACGATTCAAAAGTGGCCGGTGTTGGCGCCGTCAGGTCCCTGCCTACGGCGTAACCAAACTATTCGTCGAGAGCGGCGTGCCGAAGTAAGCGGCTTCGGGATCGACGAT
This sequence comes from Mycobacterium sp., assembly GCF_049280035.1. Classification (GTDB taxonomy): domain Bacteria; phylum Actinomycetota; class Actinomycetes; order Mycobacteriales; family Mycobacteriaceae; genus Mycobacterium. The sequence continues at coordinate 1,364 of NZ_JBAPPI010000447.1, forward strand.
TACCGTCTTGGCTTCGCCTTGCCGGGCCAGCGACTCGCGAGCCAGCTGCTCGAACGAGATCTTCTCCGGCCCTCCGACGTTCTCGATGCCGCCGAGTGGTTCGCCTTCTGCCACCCGAGCGACCTCGTCTGCGAGGTCCTCGGACGCGATCGGCTGGATCAGCGCGTCCGGCACTCGCACTTCGTCGCCAACGGTGAGCGACGCCGTGATCGCGTCGGCGAACTCCGCGAACTGAGTGGCACGGACGATCGAATAGGGAAGATCCGATTCCGTGATGAGCTTCTCCTGGGCGGTCTTCGCGCGCAGGTAACCGCTCTTCGGCAACTCGTCACAACCGACGATCGATACCGCGACGTAGTGTCCAACACCCGCGGACTTCGCGGCAGTCTCCAAGTTAGCGGTTGATTTGGTGAAAAACTCCATCGCCGGATCGTCGTCGAATGACGGCGAATTGGACACGTCGACAACCACATTGGCACCGGTTAGCGCGTCGGCGAGGCCTTCCCCGGTAACCGTGTTGACGCCCGTGCGAGGCGACGCTGCGACCGCGTCGTGACCTTGGTCCTTCAGCTTCCGGACTACCTTTGACCCCAGCACGCCCGCGCCACCTATCACCACGATCTTCATGTTTACCCTCGGGAAACTCTTGCGGTCACGCCACCAATCGGCGCAGTGCGAGTTTAGTCGGGGTGACGAGCCCGACAAGGGTCGCTTCATCCTGATCCACTGCGTAACTGCCACAAACACTGGATGATCGGCGGGTGCGAATCGTTGTCACGGGCGGCAACAGTGGTGTCGGCAAAGCGACCGCCACGGCACTTGCAGCCACTGGTCACAGCATCGTCATTGCCTGCCGCAACATCCCGAAAGCCGAGCACGCCGCGGCCACGATGGCCGGCGACGTTGCGGTAGCCCACCTCGATCTTGCCGACCTGGCCAGCGTGCGAAAGTTCGCCGACTCAGTGGATGGCGTTGACGTGCTGATCAACAACGCCGGCGTGTTGGGTCTGCCGCTGACACGCACGGCGGACGGCTTCGAGGCGCACATGGGTACCAACTACCTCGGCCATTTCGCCCTGACATGCCTTCTGGCAGACAGGATCAAGGATCGGGTGATCTCGGTAGTCAGCTCGGCCTACGCGCTTAGCCGACTGCACATCGACGACTTGAACTGGCACACCCGCAAGTACTCGAAGTGGGCGGCCTACGGAGAATCCAAGCTGGCAATCATGCTCTTCAGCCACGAGCTGGTAAGGCGCGGCGTACGGACCTACATGACCGATCCGGGTGCGACGGATACCGACATAACCAGGGACACCACCGGTGTGCTGCCTTGGGTGCGTGAACACACCATCGGCCGGTTTCCGGCGCACAGCGCGGCCACCGGCGCGCGGTCCACCATTCAGGCGGTTACCACGGACCTGCCCAGCGGCAGCTATCTCGCGCCGCGCTTCAGCCAGTGGGGCAACCCGAAAGTGACCAGGCCGCGGAAAAAGGCTCGCGACGCCGTGATGGCCCGCCGTTTGTGGGAATTGTCTGTTGAGTTGACCGGCTGTGACTGGCAGGACAGCGACGCGGACTAGGTATCCGGCAAGCGTTTGGCGGGTATGGCTTCGCGGGTAAACCGCTGCGTGACCCACGTACAAACGACGGTAGAACCGCGGCTACCTGCCGCCCACGGGCCGCTGTCGATGGCCGTCCGGCGCAGAGTCACCGAACCGGCGCCCCGCGATCAACTGGCTCGCATTGGGGCCTCGGTGAGCGACTCTGACCCCTACGGCTTGGATCTGCAGCTGGCCCTTTATATGTGCTACGAACTGCACTACCGGGGTTTCGCGGGCGTCGACCCCAACTGGGAATGGGATCCCGGTTTACTGCATCTGCGCGGGCAATTGGAGCGGGCTTTCCTAGCCCGAGTCCGCCGCGACGTAGGTCCCATCGAGCCAAGCCGGACCGCCGCAGCCGAAATGGACTCCCTCTCAATCGAATCCGTCGATGAGACCGGCCCGTCGTATTGGCTGCGCGACAGCGGAACGTGGGAGCAGATGCGTGAGTACTTCGTGCACCGATCGCTCTACCACCTCAAGGAGGGCGATCCGCACGCGTGGGTTATTCCACGTCTGACCGGCCAGGCCAAGGCGTCGTTCGTCGCGGTCGAATTCGACGAATATGGAGCCGGACGTGGCCCGCAAGCTCACCAACAGCTGTTCGCCGACCTGTTGACCGCCGCGGACCTGGATTCGATCTACCTCGCTTACCTCGACGCGGTCCCCGCCGAATCGCTGGCGGTGGTGAACTTGATGTCGTTGTTCGGCTTGCACCGACGGTTGCGCGGAGCGGCCATCGGGCATTTCGCATCAACGGAGATCACCTCGTCGCCCGGCTCGCGCCGGTTGGTCGAGGCGCTGCAGCGGCTGGCCGCGCCGCAAGAATGTGTCGCGTTCTACCGTGAGCACGTCGAGGCTGACGCCGTGCACGAGCAGGTGGTACGCGTCGACGTGGTGGGCGATCTGGTCGCCCGGGAACCGCAGCTGGATCACGACGTGGTATTCGGTATCCGCGCCCACGCTGTCGTCGAAGATCGGCTAGCCGACGCCATCATGGCGTCGTGGAAGGCCGGGCAGACGTCGCTACGACAACCGCTCAGTTGAGCGGGCCCGCGCCGGGCGACAACGCCGATGGCTGGTGTCACACAGCGGATAGTCCTTGCTGCGCCCGCAAGTACAGATGGCCACCATGAATCGGTCGGATTCCACGACGTCGCCGCTCGGCGTCTCGATGCGTACCGGTCCGGATATCAACACCGGTCCGTTGGGTATCACTTGCACCCGCGCGCGATCGGTCATGGCTTGTCCGCCCGAATAACCACCAGTTCCTCAGTCCGGCAGCCCTTTTGAATCCTGCCGGTGACTTCCAGCCAGCCGGCTCGCGCAGACAGCACCGGACCGAACGGAATGCACTGGGAAGCAACGGCTTCAGCGTGCAATCCGGTTGATCGCAACGACTCCAGTGACTGTTCGACGTCAGATAACGTCGACTGCACCAGCAGCATGGAGCCGCCAGCGGCCAGCAAGCTGGCTGCCGATTCGCACAACGGATCCAGCACCATCCGCCCGTCGATGCCCGCGTTCCAAGCCCACGCCGGGCCTGCGGTGATCGGGATGACCTCGGTGTCACCCGCCGGTGGGGTAGGTACGTAAGGCGGATTGGACACGATGACATCGAAAGGCGCGTAATCCAGCGCGCCAGACCATGATCCCTCACGAACGTCGATCTCGACACCGGCGTGCAGGGCATTGCCCCGCGAACAACGCACCGCACGCGGGCAGACATCAAACGCCGTCACGCTGGCCGCGCCGAACTCGGCCGCGGCGATTGCGACGACACCGCTGCCCGTACAGAGATCCAACACCCGCCGGTCCTGAGCCAACTCAGTTTTTTCGAGCATGCCGATCAGCAATTGCGAGTCATGCTGCGGCGGGTAGACACCGTCGATCTCCAGCGAATCGCACGGTACGGGGTAAGCGATGGTCACTTCGGCCTTTCGAGGTCGTGATCACCGTGCTGGTCACGGCTTGAGATGACTCATGCCCACAAACCGCGGTCTCGAAACTCCAATGAGCCAGCGAAGTCGGCTACGTCCTCGCCGGCGCATGAGCCAATTGCTCGAGAATCGCCGAGCAGAACGCCGGCAGGTCGGACGGTGATCGGCTGGTGACCAGATTTCCATCGACAACGACTTCCTCGTCGACAACTTTGCCGCCGGCGTTCCGTAAGTCAGTGCGAATGCTGGGATACGACGTCAGCTTTCGGCCCGCTACGACGCCGGCCTCCACCAGCGTCCACGGTCCGTGACAGATCGCTGCGACCGGCTTACCCGAGTTGACGAACTCACGCACGAACGAGACCGCCGAATCGTCCAAGCGCAGCTTGTCCGGATTCACCGTGCCACCGGGCAGAACCAGTGCGTCGAACTCGTCCACCGATGCATCCGAAACCGCCCGATCGACGTTAAATGTGCCGGCCGGCTCCAGATCGTGGTTACGGGCTTGGATTTCACCGCTTTTCAGGGAGAGCAGCTCAATCTGCACGCCTTCTTGGCTGAGCGCCGCACGCGGCTGCTCGAGTTCGACCCTCTCCACACCGTCTGCGGCCAAGATGGCTACTTTCTTGCCTTGTAATGAGTTTGGCATCTGAAATCTCCTTTACTTATCGCTATTGGTCGCTTCCGCCCGCAGGGCCGCCAGCAATGGCTCGGCGGCCTCTTTCAAGAAGAGGTCTTGGTTCTCACCACCGATCTGCAACAGCGCGATGTCGGTGAAGCCGGCTTCCCAATATGGGCGCACGGCGTCGACGATCGCGTCCAGGTCCGATCCGCAGGGAATGCTCTCCGCAACATCTTCGGGGCGGACGAACTGCGTCGCACCGGCAAAACCGGCCGGCGTCGGCAGATCGGCATTGACCTTCCACCCACCGCCGAACCAACGGAACTGGTCGTGGGCGCGCTGAATGGCGGCATCTCGGTCGGCGTCCCAACAGATTGGGATCTGCCCGACTACCCGGCCGCCACCGGCGATTCCGGTGCCCTGCCGCACCGAGTGCCAGGCACGCACGAGCTCTCCATTGGGTTCCACCGCAATCAAGTGATCGGTGAGGGTGGCTAATTTCTCGATGGCCTTCTTGCCACCCATCGCTACCCCAACACCGACCGGAACATCGGGCAGGTCCCACAACCGTGCGGAATCCACCTGGTAGTAGTCGCCGCGCCAGTCGACTAAGTCGCCGCTGAACAGCGCGCGGATGATCTCGATAGCCTCCCTCAGCATGTCTTGCCGTTGTGTGATGGCCGGCCAGCCCTTGCCGATGACGTGCTCGTTGAGGTTTTCGCCGCTGCCCAGTCCCAGGGTGAACCGGCCGTCGGCGAGGATCTGCACGGTTGCCGCCTGCTGCGCGACGATCACCGGGTGATAGCGCATGGTCGGGCAGGTCACGTAGGTGTACAGACCAACCCGTTCGGTAACCTGTGCTACCGCTCCCAGCACCGCCCAGGCGTTGGGCGCATGTCCCTGCGAGGCCAGCCAGGGCGAGAAGTGGTCACTGGTGACCTCGAAGTCGAACCCTCGGTGCTCAGCCGAAATCGCATAGCGGACAAGGTCTTTCGGCCCGTTCTGCTCGGTCATCAGGGTATAGCCAAACCGTGTCATACGGCATTGGATACCCGTGCACTGCCGGGGCAAACGACCCTAAAGGCTAAAGCCGATCCTTAACCGCAGCAGACAGACGGGCGCCGTCGGCCTTGCCGGCCGCCAGCGCGGTGGCGGCCTTCATCACCAACCCCATCTGTTTGACACCTGGCCGCTCGCCCAACTGCTCGGCTACCTGCGCGATAGCTGTATCGACCACGTCGGCGACCTCGGCTTCAGTGAGCGGGGTCGGCAGATACTCGTCAATAACCCGGGCCTCGGCGTGCTCGTTGGCCGCCAGTTCCCCGCGGCCGTTTTGGGTGTAGATCTCCGCTGCTTCGCTGCGTTTCCTGGACTCCCTGGCCAGCACCTTGAGCACCTCGTCGTCGGAGAGTTCCCGTGCCGCCTTGCCCGAGACCTCCTCGGTCTGAATGGCGGCCAGCAGCATGCGCAGCGTCGCGGTCCGCAACTTGTCCTTCGCCTTCATCGCACCGGTCAGATCTGCCCGCAGCTGGGATTTGAGTTCCGCCATGGCTGAGACGCTACGCGCCACCCA
>NZ_JBAPPI010000448.1:0-4506 GCF_049280035.1 Mycobacterium sp.
GGCCTCATGCAGAAACCGTTCGTCAATGCGATGGCCGCTGCTCTGGTCGCGGCGGGTGCTACGGCGTGCTCGTCGCCATCCGCCTCACCTCCGCCGCGCGCGTTACCCGCAGGAACCGCGAGGGTGACGATCAACGATAGGGCCCTCCCCGCGACCACCGCGGTGAAGTGTGCGCAGATCGGATCGCTGACCACGATCACAACCGGTGACACGGTCGCGGGCGTTAAGGCACTGGTATCCAACGAAACTGGGCTTACGGCCAAATCCGTCACCATCACCGATTTGAGCGGTTTCACCGGGAGCTACATGAAAGGGCTCGACGGCAAAGCCGACGTGAGTATGACGGCTCAGACGTACATAATCCGCGGTACTGCAGACGGGTTCGTCGCCGACGATCCCAGCGTGAGGACAACTGGCACGTTCGCGATCCGGGTCGCGTGTTAGGCGCTGGCCCAGAATCACCGCCGAGTTGCGCAGCTACGCCGCCGCGGTCAGGCGGTCACAAGAGCGGCTCCCCCTATCGCGACGGCTGCCGCGATGGCGCCTCGAGCGAACAGCTCTCCTTGCTTCATGGCGGCGAAAGCGTAATATATCTGTCTAATTCTTATCGCCTGAAAGCAGAGCTGAACCACGACGCGATCACCATGGCCAAGGCAGTAGTTGGTCGCAGGAACTTCCGCAGCCCACCACCGGCCACCGCCTGCCGGCGGCGGACAAGGAGCAAAATGCCATGCAGTATCGACCGCTGACCCTGCCTACCTTGGTGATCGCCGCCAGCATCCTGCTGTGCTCCCCTGCCGCACACGGGGATGGCGACAACAACACGCTCATACCGAACAACAAACGACTCAACGATGGTGTCGTTGCCAACGTATACACCATGCAGCATCAGGCGGGCTGCACCAACGACGTCAGGATCAACCCGCAGCTGCAACTGGCCGCGCAGCGGCATACCCACGATGTGCTGAACAATCGCAACCTCGACGGCGACATCGGCTCAGACGGGTCCACACCACAGGGGCGCGCGAACGCCGCCGGCTTCCATGGTCAGGCAGCAGAAACGGTGGCGATCAATCAATCCATCGCAATCAGCGGCAACGATTTGATCAACCGGTGGTATTACAACCCCGCCTCCAACGCGATCATTTCCAACTGCGCCAACAGCCAAATAGGAGTGTGGTCGGAAAACAGCCCCGATCGCACCGTCGTGGTGGCCGTCTACGGACAGCCACCGCAACCAGGGGCTGACGTAACGTCGCCCATGGGCGCCGCACAAAGCGAGACCAACATTCCGATCGATCCCACCCCCGACTACGACGCCAGCGACGAGCTCGAGTTCGGCATCAACTGGTTCCCCTGGATCCTGCGAGGTGTCTACCCACCGCCTGGCAATCCGCCGCAATAGCCAAGGGCCAGAACGCCTTCGGAGCCGGTGCGTGTCCGTCACACCCTCGTTGGGACCACCCGGGCCACTCGAATGCTATGCCGCGGCGGCGATTTCGCGTCCCGATCTGGCATGGTCGGTGACGCCGATCAGCGCTTCCAGAGGTTCACATGAACGACCCACCCCGGCCAAAGGCCAGCAACCACCCACGGCGGGCCCCCGAGCTGCTTCAGGTTCAGCCAAGAACAGGCACGTAACCCAGCGTGTGTGGCGCAACCCGTCGTCGGCCCCTTTTCGACAGACACTGCGCAACCTTTTGAGTTCCGCTTAGCTCCGCGGCATGGCTCCAGGCGTTTTAGCCAAGTGGAACGATCTAGGGCTGCGCGGGAGACGGGGGTCCTGCTGGCCGATGCAGATCACCGTGCAATTGGACGCCGCCAGGGCCGGCTGCTGAGATGGCCCCACCGGTTGTCGAGGGGATACTCCGGAGGGCCGAAGTCGATTAGCGGCATCTGCGCCAGCGGGTCGATGGGTGGCAGGCCAAGGACGTTGAGCGGGAGTCCGGGCCCGATGCCCTCGGGATGCTCTAGATGCGTGTCGCCGAGCGGCGGTGCAGGCCCAGTCACAGGCGGTAAGTCGATCGGCACTACTCCGGTGGCGTATGCGGCGGCCCAGCCGAGCACGTTACGCGCATACGGCATCGAGTTGTTGTAGCGCAAGATTGCTGCCATCACCTGAGACGAATCTCGCAAGTTCAGGCCGCCGCTGCACAGATACCGCGCGGCCGCCTGGAGTCGTAAAGGTTCTGCGGATCTGCCACGCCGTCACCGTCGCCGTCGGAGGCGTACCGTGCCCAGGTGCCAGGCAGGAACTGCATCGGACCCATCGCACGCGCATAAGTGACGCCACTGCCGGCGCTAGTTTGGACGATGACCTCGTTTCCGGGCAGCGTGCCATCCAGCACCGGTCCATCGATCGGCCGGACGGCGGTCAGCTGCGCGACCTTCTGCTCAAGCTCCGGACGTCCACGTTCTGTGAGAAGCACGACCTCGCCGACCCAATCACCCTCTTGATCGCGACTGGTCTGCGCCGCTCGGAGCTGCTCGGCCTGGGGTGGGACGACTACGAAAAGGAGGCAGGCACGCTCGCTATCACGGCTAAGGTCATCCGCGTACCGGGCCAGGGCCTAGCACGCGTCGACGAAACCAAGTCGGCCGCCAGCCGGCGAACCATCCCCTTGCCCAGGTTCGCAATTGAAATGCTTGAGAGACGGCGCCGGTTGCCCTACCTCGGTCAGCAAGCAATGATTTTCGCGTCGACGACGGGAACACTTCGAGACCCAAACAACTTTGGCAAGGAGTGGCGCACCGCGCGCACCCAGCTAGGTCTCCCGGAAGTGACCACGCACAGCTTTCGCAAGACGGTCGTCACGCTGATCGACGACGAAGGACTATCGGCGCGGATCGGTGCTGATCATCTTGGCCACTCAAATGTGTCCATGACCCAGGATCGCTACATGACGCGTGGCCGCATTCACCATCAGGTGGCCGAGCTGCTGGATCGCACGGTAGGTGCGAGGGATAAGTAGTGCGGAGGCAGGATTTTCTGGCTACTGCAGTAAGTGATGCCATAGCCGGCCGATAGCATCAGTTAATGCACGAAGTGATGCTATCTTAATTATGTGGCATCAATTAATGGCGGCACCGCCGTCAAGTACGAGACTCTCACTTGCACGACGCCAGCTGAGGCAGGTTATCAGCTGGCCGATTTGAGGGCGGCGCAGCGACAGTCCGGCAAGTACGAAGCTGCCATACCTGCCGACATCGCCGACTTACAGGTCGCGTTGCCTGCGGGCGTTCTTGCCGATGCCGAAGAAGCCAGTAATGAAATCGCCCGGTTCGACGCCGAACTCGGCCACGAGGTTGCGCCCTTCTCGTCGGTACTGCTGAGAACGGAGTCGGCGGCCAGCTCCAACATCGAAAACCTAACCGCCTCGGCACGAGCCATTGCCGAAGCCGAGACGCTAGGCGACACCAGCCGGCACAACGCAACCATGATCGTCAGTAATACCGAAGCCATGAAAGCCGCGATCGCATTGGCGGATCGAATCGACGAAGACGCAATTCTGGCTATGCACGCCGCACTAATGCACGCCAGCCATCCGGACATGGCCGGCAACTGGCGCACCGAGCAGGTGTGGATAGGCGGTGGCATGTTCGGCCCACGGGGTGCCGACTTTGTGGCTCCTCATCACGAGCGGATTCACGATGCTATCGAGGACCTGCTTGCATTCGCCCGGCGCAGCGATATCCCGACACTTCCGCAGATCGCGATTGCACACGCACAGTTCGAGACCATCCACCCCTTTCCGGACGGTAACGGGCGTACAGGACGGACGCTGATTCAAGCGATGCTCCGCAACAAGCGGCTAACCCGTCAAATCACCGTCCCTGTCTCCGCAGGACTGCTGACCAATACCGACGCATATTTCGACGCGCTCGGGTCCTACCGAGAGGGCGACCCCGGCCCGATAGTCGAAAGGCTCTCCGCAGCGTCGGTCTTGGCAGTTGTGAACGGTCGACAGTTGGTCGACGATCTGCGTTCGATACGCGAAAGCTGGAACTCAAAGATCACGGCCCGACGCGACTCGGCAGTTCACCGCGTCGCGGACCTACTAATCAGACAGCCGGTGTTCAACGCGCGAGTACTCCAACGTGAACTGGCAATCTCGACTGGGAACGCACGCCGATACGTGGACCCCCTCACAGACGCTGGGATCATCATCGAGTTCACCGACCGCACCCGTAACCGAGCATGGCGCGCGCCTGAGGTTCTAAGCGCGCTCGACGCGTTCGCCGTACGCGCCGGACGGCGGCCGCCGACCTCCTAGCGACCTACACAGTCCGCATAAACGATGAATAAACGATGACTCGATGCCAGCGACCTTGAAAAATACTCTCTGACGTGGGCCTGTTCGTGGGGCGGGCGGGGCTCGAACCCGCGACCAACGGATTATGAGTCCGGCAAAGCGGGTCCGCCGGTATCCGCGAGTGTTCGGTAAAGCCAGTCCTGCCAGCACTTTTAGGCCCTGGACGTTCGTCGGTATCCGTGAGCGTCTGGCG
>NZ_JBAPPI010000449.1:0-4316 GCF_049280035.1 Mycobacterium sp.
TCGGGTTCACCCAGGTCGAAGTAGTCGCCCGTGCACCCGCCACCGGGCGTACAGCACAGCAGCGTCAGGTGGTTGGTGTGCTTCGCCACGGCCGGAATGACCAACTCGGCACGCATCAGCCACTCCCCCGGCTCGTCGACCACAGCGCTGACGTCGTAGCGGACGCGGATACGCCGTGCAAGAGTCGGTGCCGCTGGGGGCTCGGCGATGCGCACAGCACTTTCTCCTTCGTTACTTCGGTCCCGGCCGCAGCGCAAGATCAATGACGAAGAGCTGCATAGCTTCTGCGCCGTTGACGGACCGAATTCACTCAATATCGCCCGTTTACGCCGTAGCCGGCTCTTCCTCCGTCTGGACGATGACATTGGCGCCGATCAGTTCATCGATCTGGTCGCTGCCGTATCCGAGGATGTCCGAGAGGATCTGCCTGCTGTGGGTGCCAACGGTCAACGGCGGACCCTGGATGACGCCGGGCGTATCGGACAGGTCGACTCCGAGGCCGGTCTGGTCGAACTTGCCGACATGGGGCTGCCAGTACGAGGTGACCCACCTGCGCGCGATCAGCTCTGCGTCGTCGAACACGTTGCGGGAGAACTGCGGATCGCTGACCTCGGCTGGCACGCCTGCCGCGTCGAGCGCATCGCGCCAATCCAGCGCGCTGCGGGTCAAGAAGGCCGCTTCGAGTTCCTTGCGCACAGCCGCGTCGTTGGTGCCGCGTCCGATCGGGTCGGTGGGCTCGCTCGACGTCAGCGCGTCGATGCCCACCGCGCCGCCCAACGCACTGCGCTGGTTGTCGGTGAGTGCGGCGATGGTCAGCCAGCCGTCGGCAGTCTGGTAAATGCCGTGCAGCGCATTGAATCCGAACAGCATCTTGTCGACCTTGGGCCGGTTGGCCTCCCGGCCGTTGGCGTCCACGTAGGTGCCTGACGCCGTCAGTAGGCAGGCGTACAGGATGGAGGTGTCGACGAATTGGCCCTTACCGGTCTTCAGCCGGTCGTAGTACGCGGCGAGCATCCCGATCGCGGACAGGAAGCCGTTTCCGGTGTCGCCCAGCGAGGTCAGCGACCACACCGGGGTTCCGCCGTCGTCCATTCCGCCGTCGGCCCATTCCACTCCGGCCAGGGCGGCTCCGGTCTGGTCGTTCCCGGGCTGACCGTCACGGTAGCCGCGGTCGAAACCGCGTGTGTGGCAGTAGATCACCTCGGGATTGGTCTCCGCGACCGTGTCATAGTCCAGTCCCAAGCGTACCGCTGCGCCGTAGCGCATGTTGTGCTGCACGATGTCGGCTTTGTCGATGAGCCGCCGCACCACGTCCAGGCCGCGGGGATCCTTGAGGTTGACCGACAGGCTGTGCTTGCCGCGGTTGGCGGCGAACGCGATATGGGTGGAGTGCCAGAAGCCGTCCCACAGCGTGTTCACCTTGATCACCGTGGCGCCCAGATCGGATAGCAGCTGGGTGCCGAACGGGCCCGCGATGGCCAGGCCGAGGTCGACAACCAATACACCGTCCAGGGGTGGTTTCCCTGCGGAGGGTGCGGCCGCCGACTGTGGTGCGGCAGCGGGTAGTTCGGCGGCCTCGGCGCGCACCGCATCGGTGTGCTCGCCGCGCCGCGCCGCGCCGACCGTGGGTGTGCCGAGGCTGCGGTCCAGCCGCAGCACGGAACCCACTTGGTTCAGCGGTCCCAGCTCGGGATCGTCGAGCACCACGACGCAGCCGTCGGCGAGCATGTGTTCGTCGGTGAGCGCTTCGGCCGGCGACTGCACGACCTGCAGGCACACACCGGCCACCCGGGCCGCCTCGAGCCACTCGGTGGAGGTGAACTTGGCGAACGCGGCGCGCATCAACGGCAGGTAATGCCAGTAGACGATGAGGTCCTCCGGTCCGGTCAGGATCCGATCAGGGTCCTCGGACGGACGAACGCCGGCGGGCTCGAGCTTGTCGCCCTCCGACGACCCGAGCACGAATTTCGGGTTGGGCACCCAGTGCTGAATCCAGCGGCCGTCCGCGCATTCGAAGAAACCCTTGGAGGCGCGCTGATCGAACACCCACGTCCAAAACATCGGTGCCTCGACGTCGGCGGCACGCTGCAGCGCGCCGGTGCCTGCCCCCAAAGCGCCCTGCAGCAGCGAGGTTTCCACGTGCTGGCCGCGGCCCGTGGACTCCCGAGCGACAAGTGCGGCAGCGACACCCATCGCCGCGAAATAGGCCGCGCTCACGCTCGGCCAGGGCGAAGCCGAGAACATCGGTCCGTCGCGCTGTGGCCCGTCGGCGCTGCCTTCGGGTGGGTCCAAATCCTCCAGCGGGTATTCGGGCTCGCGGTTGATGTGGTGCAGATGGCCGCCGACACGCCCGAGTTGGTCGAACTGCAGTCCGGTGCGTGCCATCACCAGACTGTCGTAGCCCGGCCGGTCGGCGACGCGGGTGTCTCTGCCGTATCCGGTGATCGATAGGTAGATCAGCCGGGGGTTGATCTCAGCGAGGGGGTCGTATCCGAGGCCCAGCCGGTCCATGACGCCGGGTGCGAAGCTTTCGACGAGGATGTCGGCGGCCGCGGCCAGCCGCAGGAACACCTCGTGGTCGTCGCGATCCTTCAGATCGAGCACGGCGCTGCGTTTGCCGCGGTGCCACACCTTGTACCCGGGGTGTGCGGAGAACGGATCACCTTGTGGCCGTTCGATTCTGGTGACCTGCGCACCGTGATCGGCCAGCAGCATGGTGGCGATCGGACCAGCGATACCCCATGACAGGTCGAGGACCTTCAGGCCGTCGAATACGCCCGACATCATTACCTTTCAGCGAAGACTCGAGACGAGCTGTCAGAGATTCCAGACCCGCTCGGCGTTTTTGAACAGCAGTTTGTCGCGCTCCTCGTCGGTCGCGTCGAGGAACAGGTGGGATGCGATGTCCTGGGAATGCGGCCAACTCGACACCGGGTGGGGGTAGTCCGAGGACCACATGATGTTGTCCACCCCGAGACGCTCACGGCCGTGTTGCAAGATGCCGGGCTCGTCGATGAATGTGACGTACACGTTCTGCCGGAAGTAGTGGCTGGGCAGCTCTTTGAGACCGGGGAACTCGTAGCCCTGGCGGGTGTTCATGTCATCGACGGTGTAGAGCCACCAGCTGACCCAGCCCACGCCGGGTTCGACGAACACCGTCTTCAGTCGCGGGAAGCGTTCGAAGATGCCGGTCAGCAGCCACATTCCCATGGATTCTGCGCTTGACAGCGGCACCATCGGGACGAATATGCCGCGCTGCGGGGTGGGATCGCGCCGCGCGAGGCCGTCGAGAGTGGTGTTGAGGCCGATGTGCAGGGCGATCGGGATGCCGGTTTCTTCGATGGTCGCCAGCAGCGGATTGTAGCGTTCGTCCCAGTAGTCGGGCAGGCCGAGTTCGGACGGATAGACCGGCATCTGGATCGACTTGATCCCAACGTCGGCGGCATGCTTGACCTCCGCTACCGCGGCATCGATGTCGTGGATGGGGATCTGGAAGTTGATGTGCAGGCGGTCGGGATCCTCAGAGGCCCACTGCGCAAGGGTGGTGTTGAACGCACGGGTGGCTTCCTTGGAGCCCTCTTTGAGCATGAACAGGTAGCGGAACGCGCTGACCTCGCAGTAAGTGATGGACGACTCGATACCGTCAAAGTCCATGTCGGCCAACCGCTCCTTGGCGACGGTGTGACCGGGGCGCCCCTTGGCGGGGTGATTGCCGGTGGCGAACCCGTAGAGCTCATCGTCGCCGTCGACTTCTTGCCCATTCTGCTTCTTCCAGAGCTGGTTGGTCGACGCCGAGAGCATCGGCATCATCTGCTGGACGAATTCGCCGACTGCGTTGTCGTAGTCCTGATGGAACTTCGTCGCCAGATTGGACTTGATCTGCTCGTGCGATAGGTCGACGTGGTCGTCAGCCGAGATCAGACGGTACTTGTCCTGGGTGAGCGTCATGGTGGTCTCCAACGTCGAAGTGACAGCTCACTCCACGTTATAGTAGTCACTATAAGAGTTCAAGGACGGGTTGGAGCCCTTGATCGGCGGCGGCCCCGGAATCGCGCAGATCGCACACGTCCGCGGCGTGTGGCGTCTCGCCCGATACCGGGCTGACCCGACTTCAGAACCGTTGGCTTGTCGAGGAAATCGCCGGTCGGGGAGGGCGCTTGGCGTGCGTTAGGTCCGGAGCCAGGTGACTGGAGGTAGTTGTTGGCGCACGGCCAATGTGGTCTGATGGTCGACAATCCCATAGCAAGGACTATGACAATTGTTCAGTTCGTGTGCAGGGACGATGGGCCAGCTCGTGGATGCGGGGCGTGCACGGT
>NZ_JBAPPI010000450.1:0-9284 GCF_049280035.1 Mycobacterium sp.
CACCTTATGCAGAGGCGATCGACGAAGCGACTCTGGCGAACTGATGGAATGCCAAGACATGGATCGCGCCGCATAGAAGAAAGGTGTGAGACGCAATGCCGCCAACCCCTCCAGACCCGCAAGAAAATGGCCGCCCACGCCCGCCCGAGGGTGACTGGCTGGGAACGCCCTACCTGACGTTTCGGCGCGAGGGGCCGTTCGCGATCGTGACGCTGGACCGCCCGGAAGCCCGCAACGCCATGACACCGGCGATGTACTTTGGCATCCGCTACGCGGTCTCGCGGGTCAACGCCGACGCTGATCTGGCGGGGTTGCTGATAACCGGAACCGGCGACGTGTTCGCGCCGGGCGGCGATCTCGGCGGCGGCGGGGCCGACAACTGGATGCAATGGGGAGCGGCGCTGTCCATGGATATAACGCCGTTCGACACGCTACGTAAGTCCGCCAAGCCGGTGGTCTCCGCGGTCAACGGCCTGTGCCAGGGCGGCGGGCTGCAAATCGCGATGTGCAGCGACGTCGCGGTGGTCAGTGAGCAGGCGACCTTCCGGGTTCCCGAGCTGTACCGCGGTATCGCCGACACCTATTACAGCCAGATGCTGGCGCGCATCGTGGGCCCGATCCGCACTCGAGATCTGATGCTGACCGGGCGGACGCTCACCGCGTCCGAAGCCGTCGAGTGGGGCATGGTCGCGCGGATGGTGCCGCACGACGAGCTGATGACCGCCGCTAAGGAGGTGCTGGCGCAATGTTGCCGTACGGCCCCGGGAGCCCGGCGCGTCGTCAAGTCCAGCCTGGATAACTACCTCGGGCTCTACGACCGCATCGGAATGGAAGCCAGCATCGAAAGTGCCGAGGCCGTCGAGGGTTTCGTCGCGTTCAGAGAACGCCGGTCCCCGAACTGGGTGCATCCCGACCTGCGAGCAGATGGACGCCTGTGACGGAGTTGTGTCGGGACAACGCTGCAACAAGGTGGACGAGCAGCTCTTGGTAGTCGTCGTTGGTCATTGGTTCGGAACGCGGTGTTGACGAGCCCTCAAGCCAGGTGGGGGTATCGGTTACGACTGTGACTACCGTATCGATGTCGGGGAGCACGGTCAGGAAGTTCCCGCCGAAGCCGATCGCGGAGTAGACGGTATCCGCAATTCCGATGTGGCGCAGTTCATCGGACGGCCCGGCCACCCACCAGCAGTAACCGTACATCCCAAGCAATCCCGCCGCATAGTTGGTGCGCGACAGTGGGCCGGTGCTGCGCGCGATCCATTCCGGTGAAAGCAGTTGACGACGATCCCACATTCCGTTGTTGAGATAGAGCTGCCCGAACCCGTTGATGTCTCGAGCCGACAGATAAAACGTGTAGTTCGGGTATCGGGTTGTGCCACCCAGGATATCGGCGCGGTATTGGTACGACCCATGTTGATAGATGTCCCAGTCGACCATGCCCAGTGGCCGGGCTAGATCGTGTTCGAAGGCGACGAACAAGCTGCGGCCGATTGTTCGTTCATAGATGTTTCCCAAAACGTTGAAATCCCAATTGTTGTAGCACCAGAACGTGCCGGGCGGGTGTGATCCTCTTGATGGGCGCCCCAGCGCGACACCTTCCTCGGTGGGCAGGTAGACGCCGGACCGTGCGGCAAGAAGGTCTCCGACCCTGGCTGACTTTTCCTCGTCGGTCAGGCGAGGTGTGTCATCTATTTCCAGCTCTCCCAGCGTCACCTCGAGATCGATTTCGCCTCGATCGTAGGCCTGACCGAAAAGGGTACTCAAGATCGACTTCCGCATGGAGTGAATATGAACTGGGCACGATACGTCTCCGACCTCGATGATGGTTCGCCCCGCCTGGTGCACCAGTACGGGCGTGATGTCGAACCGCCGCAACCGCTGTTCGATATCAGCTAAGTCGGATGAGCCCTTGTCACTTCGACTGCGCACCACGGTTTGTGGCCTCTCGACGTACGTCGTGGGCGATCGCCAGTCCGTCATCCGATTGCAGATCGGCCGCGGTCTGACTCATCAGCACGCGACTGCGGTTGGGCGACAGCAGGATGGACACGTAATGATGCGGCGAACCCGCCACGAACACCAGACGGTTGACCCGAAGCAGCGCCGCACCGATCGCAGTGTTGAGCAGGCGCGCGTTGCGTGGACCCGCGATCTCGGCGGTGATCTCATGCTGCATTCGATCGATGACAACGTCGGCGGTGGAGAGCAACTCGTAGAGGGGTTTGCGCCGCAGCGCTGAGGTGGTCAGCGTGTCGGCGAGTTCGGTTGGCAGCCAGGCTTCGGTGACCATCAACGGCTCGTGAGTTCTGCGCTCGCGCCGCACCCGCAGAATGTGCAACATCTCGGCGGTTACCCCGAGCGCGTCGCCGATCGAGGACGGCGGCGTTCGGGTGTCATGCTCAACCACGTCGATGGAGGTCTGAAATTGCGCCTGCCGAAGACTGTCCATATACGAGCCGGCCGGCGGCAACTCATCGGATCGATCGCGTCGACGGACGAATGATCCGACGCCTTGCCGGCGTTCGATGTAACCCTGCTCGGCCAGATCGGCTAGTGCCCGACGCACTGTAATGCGAGACACCCCGAATTGGTCGCAGAGCGCCTGCTCGGTGGGCAGCGCATCGCCGGGAGCCAGCGCGCCGCGTGCGATCTCGTCGTGCAGCACCAAGAAGAGCTGACGGTGCAGCGGCACCCCGGCACCGGTGCTCACCGGTCCGCTGGTCTCCTGCACGAGGACCAATGCTTTCACACTCCCTTGCCGGACCGATCAGGATTTGTTATATGTATATAACAAGCATACAACGCGGATGGAGGGCTGACAATGACCGCGGTAGAGCTGACCGCCGCCACCGATCCGGACGGACCGACCGGAAAGCTAGCCACCTGGGTCGCGGACCTAGCGCTCGACGACATCCCACACAACGTCGTCGAGCGGGCCAAACACCTGCTGCTCGACGGCATTGGTTGCGCCCTGATCGGTTCGCAACTGCCCTGGTCGCGGGTCGCCACTGACGCGGTTCTGGATCTGGAGAACAAGGGCGACGTCGTGGTGATCGGGACCGGACAGTCCACCAGCGGACCGGCGGCGGCGGTGCTCAACGGCACCTTCATCCAAGGGTTCGAGCTCGACGACTTCCACCCCATCGCGCCGGTGCACAGTTGCTCGCTGGTGATTCCCGCGCTGCTCTCGACGGCAAGCGCGCAGTCCGAAGCCACCACCGGCATGGAGTTTCTGCTCGGGGCAATTGCCGGCTTCGAGGTCGGCCCTCGGGTCGGCTACACCTTGCACGGCACACAGATGCTCGACCGCGGCTGGCACTCCGGGCCGGTCTTTGGCACTCATTCCGCCGCGATGGCATCCGGCAAACTACGCAGGCTGTCACCGGCACAGTTGGAGGATGCCCTCGGGCTCGCGGGTACCCAGTCGGCGGGGCTGATGGCCGCGCAGTACGAGGCGATGAGCAAGCGCATGCACCACGGGTTCGCCGCCCGCAACGGCTTCTACGCCGCCGGGCTGGCAGCGGCGAACTACACCGGCATCAAGCGAGTCTTTGAGCGTGAATACGGCGGATTCCTCAGCGTTTTCGGTGAGGGCCACGACCCCGACTCGTCGCTGCTGACCGAGCAACTCGGTGAATGCTGGGAGACCAGCATCATCATGGTGAAATCCTACGCGGTCATGGGTGGATTGCACGGAGCCGTCGATGCGGCCCGGCAATTGCGGCAATCGGTTGCCGGCGAGGATATTTCGAAGATCGACATTACGGTTGGTGAGACCGTGTACAAGCATGGCTGGTGGAAGCCCGAGCGGCCGATGACCGCGATCGGCGCCCAGATGAACATCGGCTATGCCACCGCCGCGGCACTGCTCGACGGAAACGCGCTGCCCGAGCAGTTCACTCCCGCGCGCCTCGACGCCGACGACATCTGGTCGCTAATCGATGTCACCGACGTCCACCTCGACGAATCGCTCGCCGGCGCCGACCCCACCGAACGGTTCCGCACCGACCTCGCGGTGACCACCCACGACGGCAGCGTGCATCAGGTCCGCGTCGTCGCACCCCACGGCGCGCCGTGGGACCCGGTCACCAACGACGAGCTGGTCACCAAGTTCCATGCCCTGGCCGACCGCGTCACCAGCCGCGACCGCGCCGACGCGATCGAACGGGCGGCAGTCGGCCTCGAAAATCTCGACGACGTCGGCGCCCTCGTTGATCTACTGGCCCCGCCGGTCGCGGGCGCACTCGACTGAAAGGGACGACAGATGGCCACCACACCAGCCCGACAGAAATTACGCGCCCTGCTCGATCGCAGCGAACTTATCGTTGCCCCAGGCGTTTTCGATGGGATAACAGCACATCTGGCCCGCCGCACCGGACAGGCGGCGGCGTATATGACCGGCGCCGGCGTGGCGGCGTCCGGATTCGGCCTGCCGGACATCGGCTTGGTCACCGCCACCGAGATGGCTGAGCGCGCCCGGATGCTTGTCGGCGTGCTATGCGACGTCCCGTTGATCGCCGACGCCGACACCGGTTACGGCGCACCGATGAATGTGGTGCGCACCGTCGGTCTCTACGAGCAGGCCGGGGTCGCCGCAATCCAATTGGAAGACCAGGTGTTCCCGAAACGCTGTGGCCACCTGTCCGACAAACACGTCATCGACGCCGCGGCCTTCGAGCAGACCTTGGCTGCAGCGCTCGATGCTCGCGATGACGACAACCTGCTTGTTGTCGCGCGGACCGACGCGCGGGCCCCGCTCGGGCTGGAGGCCGCAATCGAGCGGGCGAATCGGTACGCCCAGGCGGGTGCGGACGTCATCTTCGTCGAAGCCCCGCAGAGTATCGAGGAGATCGAACGCATTGCCCGCGATGTCGAGGCTCCGCTGCTGATCAATCTGGTGCTCGGCGGTATGACACCGCTGGAGTCAGCGACGCGACTGCAAGAACTGGGCTACGCCATCGCCATTCATCCGAGCAATCCGCTCGCCCGCGTCGTGCTCGGCATGCTGGAGGGTCTGTGTGAGCTGAACGGGAGCAACGTCACTGACTACCTGCCCACCCAGCCCGCCGAGTTCTTCAACCTGGTCGGGATGGCGGAGTGGCTCGCGCTCGACGCCAAATACGCACGCATGGAGGACCACCCATGAGTATGACCATCATCGAGAAAATCTTCGCCCGCAAAACCGGCGCGGACAGGGTGAGCGCGGGCGAGACCGTCGTTGTCGACGTTGACATGACAGTGCTGATCGATCTGCAGTTCGCGATGATGTGGATCGAGCCGCTTCGCATTCACGATCCCGACAAGCTGGCGATCGTCATGGACCACGCGGTGCCCGCACCGACCATCAAAGACGCCGCCGGCGGGTCGCACGCCCGAAAGTTCGCCGCCGAGTTCCGCATCGAGCGCTTCTACGACGTCGGCAGACACGGCATCTGCCACCAAGTCATCGCCGAGAACGGGCTGGCCCGGCCTGGGGAAATCCTGGCCTGCACCGACTCGCACACCTGCGCGGCAGGCGCCTACAACACCGCCGCCCGCGGTCTGGGCCCCGCCGAGGTGTACTCGATCATGTGCACGGGCAGTACCTGGTTTCAGGTCGCGCCGACGATCCGCTACCAACTCGAGGGCGTCAAACCCGAAGCGGTCAGTGGCAAGGACATCTTCTTGCACATCGCCAATGAATATGGCGACGCCGCGAACCTGAACCTGGAGTTCGGCGGCCCCGGGCTGGCGAGCATCCCGATGCACGACCGTCGCACCATCGCCACCCAGGGTGCGGAAGTGTCGGCTGATTTCAGCACATTCGAGCCAGACGGGGTGCTGACGTCGTTCCTCGACGAGCGTGGCGTTACCGGATATGACGCTGCGGCACCGGATCCCGGTGCAACGTACCGCGAGGTGCGGCAAGTGGACCTGGCCGCGCTGGAGCCCTACGTGGCCCGGCCCGGCACCGTCAGCCGCAACGGCCTGCCGGTATCGCAGTTGGGCAGGCAGAAAATTGATCAGGCCTTCATCGGTTCGTGCGCCAATGGCCAACTCGAAGACCTCGAAATTGCCGCGGACGTGTTGCGCGGCAAGACGGTTGCTGCCGGCGTCCGGCTGCTCGTCACACCGGCGTCACAGGCCGTCTACCGCGAGGCGATGCGGCTCGGCTACCTGCAGGACATCGCGGACGCCGGCGCGGTGATCACCAACTCCACCTGTGGCGCATGCTTCGGATACCACATGGGCGTGGTCGGACCCGGCGAAGTGTGCCTGACATCGAGTACCCGCAACTTCACCGGCCGCATGGGCAGCCCCGAAGCGCAGATCTTCATGGCCTCACCGGCGACCGTCGCCGCATCGGCGATCACTGGCTACATCATTGACGCGAGGAGTGTGACCCCGTGACGCTCACCATCACCGGCAAGGTCTGGCTGTTCGGCGACGACCTGAACACCGATGCCATGTATCCGGCCTTCGCGATGAAGATGGATCCCCCCGAGGCAGCCAAGCACATCTTCTACGAGGTACGCCCCGGTTGGACCGACGAGGTTTCGCCCGGCGACATCGTGATGGCCGGCAAGAACTTCGGGCTGGGATCGTCGCGGCCGGTTGCGGCGCTGTTTACCGAACTCGGTGTGGCCGGCCTGGTCGCCGAGGAGTTCAATTCGCTGTTCTTTCGCAATGCCGTCAACGCCGGGCTGCCCGCAATGACGATTCCCGACGCCACCGCCGTCTTCAGCGAGGGCGACACCGGGGCCTTCGATCTCGGGACCGGCGCCTGGCGCAACGAGACCACCGGGGCGTCGGGGTCGGTGCCCAAGCTGCCCGACCTCATTCTCGAGATCATTGCCAGCGGAGGCGTACTGCCGCGGCTGGCGGCGCAGGGCTATCTGCCCGCCGAATTGGGCGACGCACTGCGGTCCAGCACGGTGGCGATCCGCGGCGCCGGAAGCGGCGCATGATGGGCGCCATCGGCAGACTGCTGCGCAGTGTCCGAGCAGGCGAGCATCGAAGCCCGCTTGCCGGTGCGGCTTTCGCAGCTCCCGATGACATCACGGTCACCAGTACGGCGTTCACCGATGGCGGCACGATGCCGGCGGCGAGCGCCGGAAAAGGCGTCGGTGACAATACTTCACCGCAGCTGCACTGGACCGGGCTGCCGCCAGAAACCCGGCAGCTGGTGCTGATCATCGACGACGTCGACGTTCCGCTGCCCCGCCCGCTGCTGCACACCGTCGCGGTGATCGAGCCCGGCGTGCAGGATGTCGACACCGGCGCGTTGCAGCCGGGTACCGCCGGAATGCGTTTCATCCCAGGCGGTTTGGGCCACCGGGGATACGCGGGTCCGCGCCCGATTCCCAGTCACGGGCCGCACCACTACCGGTTCCATGTGTTGGCGCTTGACGAGCCGATTGAAGACCACGTCACCACGGCCAGGGCGCTACTGAAGCAGATGACCCGACACGTGATCGCCCGCGGGGTGCTGACCGGGACATACGAACGCCCATGACCGGATTGACATCGCAATTGGCGGAGCTGTCGACCGGGCTGAGCTTCGATCAACTACCCGACGACGTTGTCGCGATGGCGTGCTGGACTGGCTCGGCGTCACCGACTTGAGCAGAAGTTTCGGGGGATCACCAAAGCGCATCTCGGCGCCGACCGCGCCGAGTCATTGATCGCCCGTGTCGCCGTGCCCGCCGCCGACCTGGACGTGTGGGCAGTTCCCCGACTCACCCAGGGCCTGTCGTCGGTAAGCGGCGCGCCTCGCTGAGTTCAACGACTCTCGGGTACGTGCTGGCCTCGAAACCGGTGTCCACCGACGTGGGCTGAGTACGCTGATCGGATGCCGCAACGCGTGTTGCGTGAACGCCTGATCGAGGTGGAAGTCCCGCGCGAGGATGTGGCACGCGGTCGGGCGCTGCGAAAGACCGTCCCGCGGCGCGCTCTCGCACAGCTCACACCTTCTCCGCGAACGGCTACGGAGATTCTCGTCGCTCAGAACGCCAGCCGATTATCCGAACTTGTCCCGTTGCGTTTTGCCCGGATGCTCGCCGACCCGTTCTCGTTCTACCGAGGTTCGGCAGCGGTGATGGCCGCCGATCTCGCTGCAAGCCCGTCGACTGGGATCGAGGTCATGTGTTGCGGTGACGCTCACGTGTCGAATTTCGGCATGTACGCTGCTCCGCACCGCTCAATAGTCTTCGACCTCAATGATTTTGACGAGGCCGCTGTCGCGCCCGCGGAGTGGGACGTCAAACGCTTGATCACCAGCGCGATCATCGGGGGCCGCCATGCCGGCTACCCGGGCAAGGCCATCCGCCGTTGCGTCGAAGAGGCATTGGTGGGCTACCAAACCAGTCTGCAGGCGATGCTCGAGGAGATGAGCGTTCTGGACCGCTACTACCTGCGGGTGGAGCCGGAGCACTACACCGGGAAGGTATCCAAGGGAGCGCAGGCTCTGATTCAGAAAACGATATCCCGGGCACGCACGCGAACGTCAGCGCGCGTCTTCAAACAGATCACGCAGATCGGACCCGAGGGAACGCCGCGCCTGCGCGAATCACCGCCGGTTCTCCAGCACGTCGGCGAGGAGACCGAAGCCCCCCTGGTCGAGTCGATTGAGGAGTATCTGGCCGCAGTCCCGGCTGACGTCGCGCTGCTGCTGTCGCACTTCCGCGTCACCGACGTCGCGCTGCGAGTAGTTGGCGTCGGCAGCGTCGGGACCCGCTGTTACTTGGTCATCATGGTCGGCCCCAACGACACACCGATGATCATGCAGATCAAAGAGGCCACTCGATCAGTGCTCGAAGAATACGGCGGTTGGCGCCAGCCAGACACGCTGACCGAGGCCGTTGAGGCGAAGGGCCAGGGCGTGCGCGTCATCGATGGCCAGCGAATTCTGCAGGCGATGTCGGATGTGTTCCTGGGGACCACACGCAAGGACTGCCGCGACTACTACGTCCGCCGGTTCCACGATATGAAGGGCACCATCGACACCGAAGGTATGTCCCCCTCTACATTCCGTGATTACGTCAGTGCTTGTGCGGTTCTGCTGGCACGGGCGCACTCGCAGAGCGCAAATGCATCGATACTGCGGGGATACGTAGGTACCAGCCATACCGTGCACAATGCAGTCGCCGAGTGGTCGTACGCATACGCCGAGAAGTCCCTCGACGACTTTCACCAACTGCGCGCGGCGGCTGCGGCCGGCGACATCGAAGTTGCCGATGATCCTGCCCGCTAGCGGCGGCAGTTGACGGCACAGCCGGCGCGCTCGCATTTCCTCAGAGTCCGGC
>NZ_JBAPPI010000451.1:0-2794 GCF_049280035.1 Mycobacterium sp.
AAGGCAGGCATGTACACCCGTCCACGCTGTACCCCGGCGGCGTCGGGACGGTGGCGACCATCCAATTGATGACCGACTACATGAGCCGGCTGATGCGCTACGTCGAGTTCATGAAGAAGGTCGTGCCGATGCACGACGATCTCTTCGACTTCTTCTACGAAGCGATGCCCGGTTACGAGAAGGTCGGCCTACGCCGCACCCTGTTGGGCTGCTGGGGCTCGTTCCAGGACCCCGATGTGTGCAATTTCGCGTACAAGGACATGGAGCGTTGGGGCAACGCCATGTTCGTCACACCTGGCGTGGTGGTCGACGGCAAGCTGGTGACCCACTCGCTGGTCGACATCAACCTGGGCATCCGGATCCTTTTGGGCAGTTCGTATTACGACGACTGGAACGATCAGGAGATGTTCGACAAGACCGACCCGTTGGGCAACCCGGTCGATCGGCGTCACCCATGGAACCAGCACACCAACCCGCATCCGCAGAAGCGGGACATGGACGGTGGCAACTACAGCTGGGTGATGTCGCCGCGCTGGTTCGACGGCAAGGACCACCTTGCTCTGGACACCGGTGGCGGTCCGCTCGCCCGGCTGTGGGCGACGGCGCTGGCCGGCCTGGTCGACATCGGCTACGTCAAGTCCACCGGCCATTCGGTGCAGATCAACCTGCCCAAGACCGCGCTGAAGGGGCCGGTCGAGTTCGAGTGGAAGATCCCGCAGCATGGGTCCAACACCATCGAGCGTGACCGGGCACGGACCTACTTCCAGGCGTACGCGGCGGCATGTGCGCTGCACTTCTGTGAGCAGGCGCTGGGAGAAATCCGCGCCGGGCGTACTAAGACATGGGAGAAGTTCGACGTGCCCAAGGAAGGTATCGGCTGCGGCTTCACCGAGGCGGTGCGCGGAGTATTGAGTCACCACATGGTGATTCGGGACGGCAAGATCGCCAACTATCACCCGTACCCGCCCACCCCGTGGAACGCGAACCCGCGCGACAGCTTCGGTACGCCGGGGCCTTACGAGGACGCGGTGCAGGGCCAGCCGATCTTCGAGGAGAACGACCGGGAGCACTTCAAGGGCATCGACATCATGCGCACGGTGCGCAGCTTCGACCCGTGCCTGCCCTGTGGTGTGCACATGTACCTCGGCAACGGCAAGACACTGGAGCGGCTGCACTCGCCGACGCAAACAGCGACCGGGGAGTGATGCATGGCTGATCGCCCCGAGGAGTTGCAGGGGGACGCGCAGTGGCGCTCGGCGGGCGATCGGATCCAGACGCTGCTGGACGCGACGGCGGCCGGTGGGGTGGCCGCGCGTGAGCGCGCCGAGCAGCTGGTCCGCGAGGTAGTTGAGCTCTACGGCGCGGGCCTGTCGCGAATCCTCGCGGCAGTCGGCGATCAGGCGGATCCAGCTCTTCTGGACCGCCTGATCGCCGATGACTTGGTGGCCAGCTTGCTGCTCGTCCACGGCCTGCACCCGCACGACGTGCGTCGACGGGTGTCCGACGCACTCGACCGGGTCCGGCCATATCTTGGCTCGCACGGCGGCGACGTGCATCTGCTCGACATCGCCGGCGACACCGTGCAGCTTCAATTCGCCGGTAGCTGTAAGAGTTGCCCGTCGTCGGCGGTGACGCTGGAGTTGGCCGTCGAGGACGCGATTCGGGCTGCCGCACCGGAGATTTCGTCGATCGAACTGGTGACACCCGAAGCCGGGGTAGGAAAGCCGGCAACCGTGATCCCGGCCGAATCGCTGCTTGCGCAGGTCCATTCCAGGGCGCCGTCCAACGGCGGCTCAGCGTGGCATCAGGTGCCTGATCTGGCCGACCTGGCTGCCGGCGAAGTCGGCGGTTTCTCGGTCGCCGGCATTGTGGTGCTGGCCTGTCGGGTCGGCGACCAGTTGTACGCCTACCGTGATCACTGTCCGGCCTGCGATGGGTCGCTGGCCGGTGCGGCGCTGCACCGACGCGCCGGAGGCAGCGACCCGGTGCTGCGATGTCCGCGCTGTCACGCGCATTTCGATGTCGTACACGCCGGTGCGAGCCTCGATGACGGTGCTGAGCGTCACCTCGATCCCCTCCCACTGCTGCTGCGCGACGGTGTGCTGTCTCTCGCGGTGCCGGCCGAGCCGTTGGGCGCGCCGGCATGACCAGCCCCTTCGACGTTCTCGCCCGCATCACCGGAAGCCGGCGCGAGCCCGAACCCGCGGGACAGCGGTGCGAGATGTGCTCGGAGCCGATCGCCGACGCGCACCAACACGTGGTGAATGTGGCTGGGCGGCAATTGATGTGCGTGTGCCGCGGCTGCTATCTGCTGTTCAGCGACAGCCACGCCGAGCTGCGCTACCGCTCGGTCCCGGATCGGTATCTGACATTTCCCGATTTCGCGCTTGATCGGCGCACCTGGGAAGCGCTGCAGATCCCGGTCGGCCTGGCGTTCTTCTTCCGCAACTCGGCGCTCGATCGCACTGTCGGTTTCTACCCGGGCCCGGCCGGTGCAACCGAATCCGAGCTCGACCTCGACGCCTGGAGCGCAATCAGCGCCGGCGAACCCAGGGTTGGTCTGCTTGCCGACGACGTTGAGGCACTGCTGGTGCGCGTTCCCGAAGACGGCCCGCCACAGTGCTATCTGGTCCCAATCGACGCCTGCTACGAATTCGTCGGCGGGCTACGAACGCGGTGGCGCGGCTTCGATGGCGGCCAGGAGGCGCGCGAGTTCATCGACGATTTCTTCACCACGCTGACCGAACGCAGTGTGGAGCAACGGCCATGACCGCACCGGGTACCTCGTTCACCG
>NZ_JBAPPI010000452.1:0-3968 GCF_049280035.1 Mycobacterium sp.
GCGGTAGGTCCACCGAACTCAGCAATCCAGGCTTTGCGGCAACGACATACGGCACGGCGTTGAGGACACGCATCGCGGTGGCAACCATCGCACCCGCTCCAGAGGTCATTCCCGCCACTCCGGCCCGCCGCGGGTCTTTGAGCGTCGCCGCCAGCGTGCAGTCGATGTCGGGGTCACCGGTGATCACGATGCGGTAGGACAGGTCGCCGATACCGGGGGGCCAATCCGGTGCGACGTCGTGCGCCAACCGGGTGACGTGTTCGACGACGATCGCCTCCCGGCCCTCGACAACGCCGATCGCCTGCATTCGTATCGCGCCGCACGTGCCCGCCTCGACGGTACCCATCGCGACGTTCAACGTCCGGTTCGTCATCGCGCGATCGAAAGTCTCGCGCACTTCCCGGACCTCGGCCCCGAGCGCGTCGGCGATCAACCGGATCTGCCCTTGCCATTCGCTGGCGATCGCGCCGGGAAAACTGATCCATGGCTGATAGTCAGGGGGCCGACCGAAGCCCAGCGCATCGCTCATGATGTCGGGTACTCCGTAGTCGTCGTACAAGCCGATCTCGAACGAGTGAAGCTTCTCGATCGACGACGACTGGGTCGACAGCACCAGCGGTAAGTAGTCGGCGGCGAAGCCGGGCTCGATTCCCGACGCGTACAACGAGACTTGGCCTTGCTTGGCCGCCGCCACGAGTTGGTCCCGCCACTCCGCGGGTTCGTACGCGTGCGGATTGACCAGTCGCGTGGTGCTCGTCGTGACGACATTGATGCCGGCCTCGAGAAGCCTGACGTAGTCCGGGATGGCCAGCGCGTCGCGTTCGGGTCCGCTGGCCGCGTAGATGACGCAGTCGGGCTTGAGGCCGATCAAGGCGTCGGCGTCATTAGTGGTGGCAAGCCCGATCGGCTCGCCGTTGGCCAACTCCCCGGCGTCCTTTCCGACCTTCTCTTCCGAGTGCACCCACACGCCGACGAGCTCGATGTCGGGGCGCCGCTGTATGGCGTGGATGGCGATCGATCCGATGCCGCCGGTCGCCCAGACGACAACTCGATATGGCTTGCTTGTCATGTGCATCCTCCTTGACGCGACCAAATATTAGGTTCATGGTTGATCGATGTTCACGCTCAGGTTCGACATGCGCTCCCCGGCCTGGGCCGCCGCGCCGGCCGACCTCTACGCCGCAGCTATCGACATGTGCGCGTGGGCGGAGACCCGCGGAGCGATCGTCGCTGTGCTGTCCGAACACCACGGGGCCGACGACGGCCACCTTCCCAGCCCGCTGACTTTGGCTTCGGCGATCGCCGCCAGAACTGAACAGTTGATGATTTTGCTTGCCGCGGTGCCGATTCCGCTGTGCGATCCGGTGCGACTTGCCGAGGAGATGACCGTTCTGGACCTGATTAGCAAGGGCCGGGTGATGTATGCCTGCGGTATTGGTCATCGCAGAGAGGAATACGAACACTTCGGGTTGAGCATGGCCACCCGTGGACGGGTTGCCGACGAAATCCTCGACGTACTGGACGATTTGCTGCACGGCAAAGCCGTCGAGTATCGGGGCGGCGCGTCGCTCTATGCATCGGGCATCTTCCCGGGTTTCGCCTCTGATCAGCTCGCGCTGCTGATGACCACCCAGTCGAGGAACATCCGCAGCATCACGGCCAGCGAGGTCGCGCTCAACGACCACTATCCAGTCGCCGACGTGATGATGGACGGAATGGGCTTTGGTCGACCGCTCGACTTTGAGCCGACGCTCAAAACTCCGGGCTTCATCGAAATAGCCTGGAAGGCACCGATATACCTGATGGCGAAGGGTCTGGGCGTCGAGATCGAAGAGGTACGCGGCTATCTCGACCGGCAACTGTCGGATCGTGACATCGAGGTGGCGTTCGGCACCATCCCGGCCGGCACCTGCGGCGCGGTCCGCACCCGGGCTGCCGGCGTCGTCGACGGCCAGGAGGCCATCGTGATCGAGCACGTCATCCGAATGGCCCGCGACGTCGCGCCCGACTGGCCACGCTCGGAGTGTGACGCGACCTATCGGGTCGACATCGTGGGCGATCCCGACATCCACTGCGCGATGACGCTCGGCGAGGCCGAAGGCCACGGTGCGGGGCGGGCCGCGATGACATCCACGGCCATGCGTGTCGTCAACGCGATCCCGTACGTCGTCGACGCGGCGCCCGGGCTGCTGAGCTCGTTGGACATCCCAATGACCCTGCCGCGTCACGTTTTTGACTGAGTAATTCACGGCGGCGCCTATTTCGGTTGGTTTGGCACGCCCGGAAACAACTGGCCCGTCGGCGCCGCAGTCACCCAACCGCCCAGTTTGGTGACCAGGTGAGGTGCGAAAACTGCGCCGTAGAGCAGGTTGCCGACAACCACGATCGCAACCACGGACAGGATCGCGGATTGAAGTCGTGTCTTGGACCGCTTGTCGGCCCACATGTCGATGGCGTTCCGTCCTTGCGCGTCGGTGCGGCCCAGCAGATAGGTGAAGACCATCATCTGGATGGCCATCGCGAGGGAGTCGTAGAGCGGATACTGATGCACGGTGCCCTCGCGGATGGCCAGCCCGGGAATCACCCGGCCGTAGTAGAAGACACCGAGTTTGGCCCCGAGGAACCCGTTGAAGAACAGCGCCCAGCAGAAGCCGACGACGAGGCCGACAATCAATAGCGTTGTGGGCCTGCGCCAACCGAACCGTGCGCTCAACCATCGCCCCAGCGCCGTGCCCGTTACGGCCGGCAGCACAAAGTAGGAGATGTAGCCGACCGGAACGAACAACGGCAAGCCACCCCAAGTCATGTTCAGCGGCCACCACGACGGCATTCGGGGAATAGCGGGCGGGAACTGCGCGTACATCGCCCAGTCGTAGGGCGCCTCGATCCACGAGAACGAGATCGCCGAGATGCAGAGCAGCAGCAGCGGGTGCACGCGGCGCTGGCGACCGCTGAGATACACGCCAAACACGGTGAACGCGATGCCCGCGACCAGTGCGAAGCCACTGGCCGCTTGCATCACGGGTGTCATCTGGGCGCTCATTGGTCGCGCCCTTGACGCGGACGCGCTTCGGGGTCATAGCGCAGCACCAGCCCGAATATCAGGACGATCAGTCCGAACAACGTGCCAAGCATGATCACCGCGCCCATCTCCTTACCCCTTTCGATGCGCACTCGACGTTTAGGATAGTGCATACTATCCTAAACGTCATGCCCCAGCGATCTACGGTCACGGCGATGCGCCGGCCCCGTGGCGAGCCGCGCAGACTCTTGCTCGACGCCGCTCGAACCCTGTTCGCTCGCCAGGACTACCGCAGCACCACGACACGTGAAATCGCTGCGGCCGCCGGTGTCACCGAACATCTGCTGTTCCGCAACTTCGGTTCGAAGGCAGCGCTGTTCCGCGAGGCCCTCGTCTTACCGTTCACCAGCTTCGTCGACGAATTCGGCCAGACGTGGCAGTCGGTGGTCCCCGAGGAGACCGACGAGCAGGAGCTGGCCGGGCACTTCGTCGGACAGCTCTATGACGTGTTCGTGAAACACCAAGGTCTGCTGTTAACGCTGATGGCATCGGAGGCTCTGAGCGAGGATGAACTGGCCGACACCGGGATTGCCGACGTCAGGCGGGCACTTCGGGTCCTCGGCCGAATTAGCGCCGAGGGCATGAACTTACGCGGCTTGCGGTCGGACCATCCCGACCTGCCGGCGCACTCGACGGTCGCGATGATCGCCGGCATGGCTGCGCTGCGCTCCACCTACTTCGGCACTAAGCCGCCGTCGAGGGAGGTGATCGTTGAGGAACTCATCCAGGCCATCTTGCACGGCTTCCTGCACCGGAACGACTGAAGGGACGGACAATGACAGGCGCCCAAGCGGTCGAGTTATATTACGACCCATACGATCCCGACATCGACGACAATCCTTATCCGGTGTGGAAGCGGATGCGCCAAGAGGCACCGCTGTACTAC
>NZ_JBAPPI010000453.1:0-4153 GCF_049280035.1 Mycobacterium sp.
CGCCTTCTCCAGTTCGAGCAAGTGACGCTTACGATCCAGGCCACCGGCGTATCCGGTGAGTTTCCCGGTGGATCCGACCACTCGATGGCAGGGGATGAGGATCGACAGCGGGTTGTTGCCCACGAAACCACCGATATCACGGGGCCTGAGGTCGCCACCGATCCTGCCTGCCAGCCCTGCGTAGCTGGTGGTTTGCCCGTACGGGATCTCGGCGATTAGCTGCCAGACCTGCCGCGCCTGGTCGCTGCCGCGCGGGTTGAGCGGCACGTCGAACTCCCGCCGCTCGCCGGCGAAGTACTCGGCCAGCTGGGCAATGGCCGCATCAAAGCCGTGATCCTGGTTTGAGTCGACCTGCGGCCCGAGCGAATTCCGGTCCGGGCGGGTCCAGTGACCGGGGTAGTACAGCCCGGTCACGCCGGTGTCGTCGCGCACCAGCGTCAACGGCCCGATCGGTGAGTCGACGATGACGTGGCGAGTCGAAATCGTGGCGGTTGCGGTAGACATGGGGCTGCTCCGTGGGTCGTCGGAATTGCTATCTACCCGGTAAACGTCTGGTGCGCCCGGTTTGTGAGGTTGGCCGAAGCCTTCGCTACGCGCAGAGTTGCTGGGCGAAATCGCGCAGATCATTGGCGACGATCGCCGGCTGCGGCAACTCGGGGATTGGTAACAGCGCATTACCGGGGCGGGTGATCAGCGCGCCGCTGAATCCCGCGGATTGCGCACCGATGGTGTCCCAGACGTGGGCTGCGACCATCATGCAATCCGCCGGGTTTACCGCGAGTTCCTCGCACACGTACCGGTATACCGTCGGCGCGGGTTTAAACGCGCGGCACGCCTCGACACTGAGCGTCCGCTCGAAAAAGTGGGCCAATCCGGCATGTTCCAACGGGCTCGGCCCAGCCGGATTAGGGGGCGAGTTCGTCAGCGTGACTAAACGAAAGCCGTTGTCGCGGAGCGTTGTCAGCCCATCTTCGACGTCGGGGTGGGCCGGCAGGGTCAGCATGCCGTCCTTCAGTGCCTGCACGTCGTCGTCGGTGATGGCCAGGCGGTGGGTGCTGGCCAGCATCTGCAGTAGCCCTTGCCCCAGGGAGAAATAGTCGACGTAATGCCCCGACAGCGTTGCGGCCATCGAGTACATGACGAGCTGATTGAACCACTCCCGCACCGCCTGTGGATCACCGAAAACCCGCTCGAAAAGTGGTTCCATGGATTCGATATCGATGAGTGTTTCGTTCACGTCGAACACCAGGACGGATGAAGCGGCAGTCATCGTTCCATCATCTACTACGATTGGCGCCCCATTCCCCCCTTTAGAGTTCAGTCCACGACGACGACCATTTTTCCGCCCGCCTCACCGGCCTCCATCACGCGGTGCGCTTCGCGGATCTCGTCGAAGGAGAAGACCCGTTCCGGGGCTGCTTCGAGTTGGCCGGCGGCCACCTGCGCTGCGATGTCTTGCAGCGGCACATCGGACAGCGGGAAGCCCGGGCTACCAAACACAAAGCTGCCAAAGAAGGACCAATTCACCCCGCTGGCCATGCGCAGCAGCGGGTTGAAGTCGCCGATCGGATCCAGGCCGCCAAGCCAGCCCGCCAGGCACGCGGTGCCGTCGCGGCGAAGCATGTCCAGCGAGTCCATGATGGTGCTGTTGCCGACCAAGTCGAGGACCGCATCGATCTGCTTGGCTTCCGCGATACTGGCAGCCAGCGTTCGTGACTCCAGCTCGACCCGGGCGGCGCCGAGCGCCTCCAGCATGCCGAATCGCTCGCGCTTGCGGGCGGTGGCAATCACGCGGGCACCGGACGCGACTGCCATCTTGACCGCGGCCTGGCCGAACGATGAAGTCGCGCCGCGTATTACGACGGTTTGTCCTGCGGACAGTTTGAGGTTGCGGAAAAGGCATGTCCACGCGGTAGCAAAGGTCTCGGGCAGCGCAGCCAACTGCGACCAGGGTAGTTCGGAGTTGATAAGGGCGACGTTCGCCGCGCGGACCCGGGTGTATTCGGCGTAGCTGCCGTTGATGGTTCGGCCGAGGCCGCCCATCAGCGCAGCCACTTTGGCTCCGACCGGAAACTCTCCGCCCGGACACGAGTCGACGATGCCAACGCATTCAATGCCGCTGACTTCGGCGGCTTCGGCCCATTCCCCGCGACGCATGTGCAGCTCGGCGTGGTTGATGCCGAACCCGCGGACATTGATGACGACTTCGCCGTCCTTGGGTAGCGGTTTGGGGATGTCGGTGTAGACCAGGCTGTCGAGTCCGCCGAACTTCTCTAACACGATCGCCCGCATGGTTTCTCCGCCGGGTCGTTCGCGCACTACGGCGGGCGCGGTAGGCAGTGCGGGCTGTGCGGACTCCGCGACGGACATGACGTGCCTTTCTTCAGCGGCCACATTGGGATACTTCGCCCATTATTATGGGTCAGCTGACCCATATATGTCCAGCGGTCAGAGGGGCTTCGATCAGCCCTTGGGCTTGCGCCGAGAGGGCGCGTTTCGGGATTTGCGGGCGGTCGGGGTCGGTGCGAACGAGCGTACGTATTCGACTGCGGCATTCACCGCTGCGCGCAGCGGTTCTGGGCTGTCGGTGATGTAGGTGACCATGGCGCCACCCTGATGCGCCGCGACCAGTGTGACGGCGAGGTGTCGCGGGTCGGCGTCGGGACGCAGATCGCCGCGGCGGCGCATTTCGACAAGGCCGGCGCGAAATTGCTCAATCCATTGGTCATAGCCGGCGGCGAGGTCGCCATGGATTTCGGCGTCGGCTTCGACCAACTCCCCTGCCAACGAACCGTAAACGCATCCACCCTGGCGGTAGACGGCGTTGATGTCGGCAATGTTGGCGTCGGCCCAAGCTTGCAGCGCGTCGAGGTTGTCTAGGCCGCCCAGCTGTGGCTGACTGTGAAACTTGCGGACGTCGTCGCAGCGTGCATCGATGACCTTGCGGGTGAGATCGCGTTTGTCATGGAAGTAATGCGAGATCTGCGAGCCACTGACGGCCGCCGTGTTGCGCACCTCGTCGACGCTGGTCCCGGCAACGCCACGCTCGAAGATGAGCCGGGCAGCGGCGTCAACGATGCGCGTCTGGGTTGCGCGGCCCTTACGGGTGAACCGCGATGCGGGGTCGTCGGACACGTTGCCTCCCCCTTCGGCACTGATTAGGCAGGTTGGGCGGTTTTGCGTCGACCGCGGGGACGACGCGGAGGGCGGGGGACCCGTTCGGCGGGGTCGGTGGCGAACATGCGCAGGTAGTTGACCGCGAACCGCACGGCGTCGGCGTGCGGCCACTCTTCCCGATAGGTGAAGCTCAACGTGCCGCCGCCTTGGTGGGCGCAAACTATGACCAAAGCCAACTTTCGTGGGTGTGCGCCTGCGACCAAGACTCCGTGATCCCTCATCCGTTGAATCGCCTGCTCTAACAGCTCGATCCACTGCGCGTAGCCCGCCGCCAACGTCTCGCGTGTTACGTTGTCAGACTTGCCGAGCTGTCCGGCCAGTGCGTGGTAGGTGGGCGTGCCGGAGTAGCCGATGCGTCGCAGGTAGCGCATATTCAGATCGATCCAGCGCTCGAAGTCGTCGAAGGTATCAAGCGCCTGAAGCCTGGGCTGACGGTGGAAGTCCAGCACCACGTTGATCTGGCGCGCGACGACCGCGCGGATCAGCGCCCGCTTGTCGGTGAAGTAGTGGGCGAGTTGCGAGCCGCTTACCGACGCGGCCTTGCGCAGCGCGTCCATGTTCAACGCCGAGAGGCCGTCGCGCAGTATCAGCTCGGCAGCGACCTTCACGATCCGGTCGCGGGTGGCGCGACCCTTGGTAGTCAAGCGCCGGTCGTCGTGCAGATCGGCATGAACCATGGCGTCAGGTTAACGCGCCTGCACGCCGATTATGGGATGTTCAACCCATATCGTTGCCCGGTGTGTCGTCAGGCGGCGGGATGCACTTTGGCGAGGAAGGAGCGGATCAGCTCGGTCACCTCGTCCAGTGCCGACTCCAGCAAGAAATGCCCGCCGTCGAGTAGATGGATTTCGGCGTCGGGCAGGTCATCGGCGAAAGCCTGCGCACCGGCCGGACCGAATATCTCGTCGCCGCGACCCCACACCGCCAGCAGAGGCACCTTGCTGGCGCGGAAGTATTCATGCACGCGCGGGTATAA
>NZ_JBAPPI010000454.1:0-4485 GCF_049280035.1 Mycobacterium sp.
ATTCGGCCCAAGACCCTCAACCAGAAGCGCTATGTCGACGCCATCGATGCCCACACCATCGTCTTCGGGATCGGCCCGGCCGGGACGGGCAAGACCTACCTGGCGATGGCCAAGGCGGTCAACGCGTTGCAGCGCAAACAGGTCACCCGCATCATCCTGACCCGTCCTGCGGTGGAAGCCGGTGAGCGGCTTGGCTTTCTGCCCGGCACGCTGAGTGAGAAGATCGACCCCTACCTACGTCCGCTTTACGACGCGCTGCACGACATGATGGATCCCGAGCTGATCCCAAAGTTGATGGCGTCCGGGGTAATTGAGGTCGCGCCGCTGGCATATATGCGTGGTCGCACGTTGAATGATGCGTTCATCATCCTCGACGAGGCCCAGAACACCACCTCTGAGCAGATGAAGATGTTCCTCACCCGACTGGGATTCGGTTCGAAAGTCGTTGTCACCGGCGATGTTACGCAGATCGACTTGCCGGGCGGCAACAGGTCGGGACTACGGGCGGCGGCCGACATCCTCGAAGGCATCGACGACATTCACATCGCCGAATTGACCAGCGTCGACGTGGTCCGACATCGGCTGGTCTCCGAAATCGTGGATGCCTACGCACGATACGAGGAACCTGGTCTGACCATGAACCGGGCAGCCCGGCGGGCGTCGAGTGCCCGCAGCCGTCGGTGACAACGCGGTGAGTATCGAAGTCGCCAACGAATCGGGAATCGACGTCTCCGAATCCGAATTGGTCAGCGTCGCAAGGTTCGTCATCGCCCGAATGGACATCAATCCAGCCGCCGAGCTGTCGATGGTGCTATTGGACACCGCGGCGATGGCGGATCTGCACATGCGCTGGATGGAGTTGCCCGGACCGACCGACGTGATGAGCTTTCCGATGGATGAGCTGGAGCCGGGCGGTCGCCCCGATGCTCCGGAGCCGGGACCGGCGATGCTCGGCGATATTGTGTTGTGTCCCGAATTCGCCGCCCAGCAGGCCGCGGCCGCCGGTCATTCGCTGGGCCATGAACTGGCGCTGTTGACAATTCACGGTGTGCTGCACCTGCTGGGCTATGACCACGCCGAGCCGGACGAAGAAAAAGAGATGTTCGCGCTGCAGCGCCGCCTGCTCGAAGAGTGGGTCGCCCAGCAAGTCGGGGCCTACCACCACGAACGCCAGAGCGAGAGAGACCAGCGGTTGCTGGATAAATCAAGGTATTTCGACAATTGAATGGGTCCGCTCCGCTGCTCGGCGCGATCGTGCTGATCGGTCTGGGCGGCTTGTTCGCGGCGATCGATGCCGCGGTCAGCACGGTGTCATTGGCGCGGGTCCACGAACTAGTACGTGACGAGCGGCCGGGCGCGGTGCGGCTGGCCAAGGTTATGGCCGACCGGCCGCGCTACATCAACTTGGTGGTGTTGCTACGGATCACCTGTGAGATCACCGCAACTGCGCTGCTGGTGGTGCATCTCCGCCACAACCTAGGCCACGGTTGGGGATTGTTCGCCGCCGCGGCGGCCATGGTGGTGATCAGCTTCGTCGTCATCGGTGTCGGTCCGCGCACCCTCGGCCGCCAGAATGCCTACTCGATCTCGTTGGTGGCAGCTCTACCGCTGCAAGTGATTTCGGTCCTACTGGCCCCGATCAGCCGACTGCTGGTAGTACTGGGCAACATGCTGACGCCAGGCCGGGGCTTCCGCAACGGACCGTTCGCATCCGAGATCGAGCTGCGCGAAGTCGTCGACTTGGCGCAGCAGCGTGGCGTGGTCGCGGCCGACGAGCGTCGGATGATCCAGTCGGTGTTTGAACTCGGTGATACACCGGCCCGCGAGGTGATGGTGCCGCGCACCGAGATGATCTGGATCGAAAGCGACGAATCGGCCAACCATGCGATATCGCTGGCGGTGCGCAGCGGGCATTCCCGCATTCCGGTGATTGGCGAGAACGTCGACGATGTTGTCGGCGTCGTGTATCTGAAAGACGTTGTGCAGCAGACGTATTACTCCAGCACCGGCGGCCGGGACACCACCGTTGCGCAGGTCATGCGCCCAGCGGTGTTCGTGCCGGATTCCAAGCCCCTGGACGCCTTGCTACGCGAAATGCAGCGCAACCGCAACCACATGGCGCTGCTGGTCGACGAGTACGGCGCGATAGCCGGTCTCGTGACAATCGAAGATGTACTGGAAGAGATCGTCGGTGAGATCGCCGACGAGTACGACGCCGCCGAGGTAGCGCCGGTAGAAGATCTGGGAGACAACCGGTTCCGGGTATCGGCGCGACTGCCGATCGAAGACGTCGGCGAATTGTATGGCGTCGAATTCGACGAGCACCTCGACGTCGACACAGTGGGCGGCCTGCTGGCGTTGGAGCTGGGCCGGGTCCCACTACCTGGCGCCGAGGTGGTATCACATGGGCTGCGGTTACACGCCGAAGGCGGTCCGGACCATCGGGGTCGGGTCAGGATCGGCACTGTGCTACTGAGCCGCGCCGAACCCGACGGTCAGGAGGTAGACCATGACGGGTGAGCCGCTCGAGGCCGAAGACGCAAAGCTCGTGGTGCTAGCCCGTTCGACGATGGCCGTTGGGCTGGAAGCGGTCATCATCACCGACGGCGCAGGCAACGTCCTACAGTGACCGAATTCCATTCCGGTTTCGTCTGTCTCGTGGGGCGGCCGAATACCGGCAAATCGACGCTGACCAATGCGCTGGTCGGCTCGAAAGTGGCGATCACCTCGAGCCGCCCGCAGACCACCCGGCACACGATTCGCGGCATCGTGCACCGCGCGGACTTCCAGATCATCCTGGTCGACACTCCAGGACTGCATCGGCCGAGGACCCTGCTGGGTAAGCGGCTCAACGACTTAGTCCGCGACACCTACGCCGAAGTCGACGCCATCGGTTTGTGCATACCCGCTGACGAGGCGATCGGGCCCGGGGACCGGTGGATTGTCGAACAGATCCGTTCTGTCGCGCCCACAACGACATTGGTCGTCGTCGTCACCAAGATCGACAAGGTGGCCAAGGACAAGTTGGCCGCGCAGCTGGCCGAGGTCGGCGAACTGATCGGGCTCTCCGACGGCCGTCAAGCCGAGATCGTCCCCGTCTCGGCGATCAGCGGTGAGCAGATCGACGTGCTGATCGACGTGCTGGCCGCTGCACTGCCGCCCGGGCCGCCGTATTACCCCGACGGTGAGCTGACCGATGAACCCGAGGAGGTTCTGATGGCCGAGTTCATCCGGGAAGCCGCCCTGGAGGGCATACGCGACGAGCTGCCGCATTCACTGGCAGTGGTTATCGACGAGGTCAATCCGCGCGAGGGGCGTGACGACCTGATCGACGTGCACGCGGTTCTCTATGTCGAGCGTGACAGCCAGAAGGGCATCGTGATCGGCAAGGGCGGTGCCCGACTGCGTGAAGTAGGCACTGCGGCGCGTGGCCAGATCGAGAAGCTGCTGGGCTCCAAGGTCTACCTCGACCTGCGCGTCAAGGTCGCCAAGAATTGGCAGCGTGACCCCAAACAACTGGGCCGGCTTGGCTTTTGAGTTATCGATCGAGCTCAGTGCCCACGCTGGAAACCGGCGGCGTGTCGGTGCCGGTGTTCCACCACACCTCCGGCTGTTTGGCCGCCCAGCCGCCGAGCGCCTCCAACTCGGCGGCCAGCGAGATCAGCAGCGGCTCGCTGTTGGCCGGTCCCATCAGCTGCACGCCGATTGGCAAGCCTTCGGAGGTGAAGCCCGCCGGGACGTTGATCGACGGCCACCCCAACACATTCCACGGCCAGCACACCGGGCAGGCGGCGATCATCGCCCGGTCGGTGCCCATGCCGCCCAGCCTGTCGAACGCGTGCGCCAGCGGCGGCGGCTGCGCGGTCGTCGGCGCCACCACGACGTCCACGATGCGGAAAATCGAGCTCACCCGGCGCTGATCGGCGGCTTCGTGCGCCCGGGCGGCACGCAGTATCGACTGCGAAAGCAGCCGTCCCATCCGCATATTCGACAGCGTGCGTCGGTCCCACTCCACGCCGTCACCCAACCGCTCGGCCCAGTCGAGTAGCCCGGAAGTGGAACGCGACAAAAAGTTCCACGACAGCCGCAGCCCGTAATCGGGGTTGCCCGCCATCACTCTGTGTCCGAGCAGCCGAAGTCGTTCGCCCACCGACTCCAGTGCCGCCCTGATCTCCGGATGCAAGCGGGCCGGAAACGCGGTGAACGGGAACCCGGTTGACAGCGCGATCCGCAATGGCCCCGGAGCGATGCCCACATAGTCGGACACCGTCACCGGCCGCGGCTTGTGCAGATCGCCGTCGACATTGCCGGACGCCGCATCGAGCACCAGCGCCGCATCGGCGACGGTACGGGCCAGCACGCCGTTGACCGTGATGCCGTTGAACGCCTCGGGCAACGGCCACGTCGAGATGCGGCCACGTTGCGGCTTTATGCCCACCAGATGGGTCCAGGCCGCCGGGATGCGGACACTGCCGGCGCCGTCGG
>NZ_JBAPPI010000455.1:0-5721 GCF_049280035.1 Mycobacterium sp.
AGGTGAACCAGGGCGCGGCGGCACTGCTGATGTCCGTCGAAGCGGCGCGCAAACTTGGTGTGCCCGAGGAAAATTGGGTGTATCTGCACGGGCACGCCGATCTCGAAGAGCAAAGCCTGCTGGAGCGGCCGGATCTCGGGCACGCCCCGTCGGCGGTGATGGCGGCGCGCGAAGCGCTGGCGGTTGCCGGTATCGGTATCGACGACATCGCCACCTTCGATCTGTATAGCTGCTTCCCGGTGCCGGTCTTCAACATCTGTGACGGCATGAGCATCGCGCCCGACGACCCGCGCGGTCTGACGTTGACCGGCGGCCTGCCGTTCTTCGGCGGTGCGGGCAACAACTACTCGATGCACGGTGTCGCCGAGACGATCGCCAAATGCCGAAGCGCGCCAGGGCAATTCGGTCTCGTCGGTGCCAATGGCGGTATCTTGAGCAAGTATTCGGTCGGGGTCTACTCGACTACGCCTGCCGAATGGAAACCGGATCGCAGTGCGCAGCTGCAGGGACAGATCGGCCAGTCGCCCACCCAGTCGGTGACCGAGCACGCCGACGGGCCGGGCACGGTCGAGACCTACACGGTCCGGCGCGACGGTGGCCGGCCGACCGGGATCATCATCGGCCGGCTCGACGCCGACGACAGCCGGTTTTTGGCGACCACCGAAGACGACGACTTAATCGGGCTGCTGACCGACGGCGAACCACTGGGGCGGCCGGTCGTCGTACGCTCGTTCGACTACGGGAACCGCTGCGTCCTGAGCTGACTAGGCCTTTCCCTTAATGCCCTTAATGGCCCTTAGTGCCCCTTGATTGCGTCAACCAACCCCTGGGTGTCCGCGACCGTCACGGTCAGCGCCGAGTGATCGCGCAGACCGATCACCCGGTGGATCCGCGGCTCGAAGTGGATGCACACACCTTCGGAGGCGTTGGTGCCGAAGGTAAGTCCGTCGTCGGCAGCCGATAGCCGGGCGCCGACCGCGGTCCACCATCGGTACGGACCGGTGACGTGCGCGTCTTGGACGCGGGACAGCGGCGCATCGACACGCAATGGCCCATAGCGGGCGATCAGACGGCCGTCGTCGGTCACCGTTACCCCCTGGGTGCTGGGCCATGCCCGAAACGGCAACCACATCGGGGCCAGACGAGGATCGTAGCGATAGGGAAAGTGCCGGCCTCGGTCGTTGCGGGCTGTCACGATGCTCCTGAAGATCTCACACCAACGCGGCGAGTTTCCCGGCCAATCGTTCCACATAGGCTGCGACCTCGTCCGCGGGCTTGTCGGGCAAACCGAACAGCACCTCGGTGACGCCCAATTCGGCCCAGTGCGACAACTTCTCGGGCACCGGCTTGAAATCCAGCGCCACGATCTGCGGCGCTCCAACACGTCCGGCGGCTGCCCAGGTGTCCTGCAGCAACTTCACCGGCCCGTCGATGTCGAAGTCGCGCGGAGTGGTGATCCAGCCGTCGGCGCTGCGTGCGATCCAGTTGAAGTTCTTTTCGTTGCCGGCCGCACCCACGAGCACCGGAATATGCGGTTGTAACGGCTTGGGCCACGCCCAGCTGGGCCCGAAGTTGACGAATTCGCCTTGGTAGGAAGCTTCCTCTTGGGTCCACAACGCCCGCATCGCCTCGATGTATTCACGAAGCATCGTGCGGCGTCGCCCGGCCGGCACGCCGTGGTCTGCGAGTTCGTCGGTGTTCCAGCCGAACCCGACGCCCAGACTGACTCGCCCGCCGGATAGGTGATCGAGGGTCGCGATAGATTTCGCCAGCGTGATCGGATCATGCTCAACCGGCAACGCCACCGCGGTGGACAGCCGTACCCGCGAGGTGACCGCGCACGCCGCACCGAGGCTGACCCACGGGTCCAGCGTGCGCATGTAGCGGTCGTCCGGCAGCGACTCGTCACCCGTCGTCGGGTGGGCAGCCTCGCGCTTGACCGGAATGTGGGTGTGTTCGGGTACGTAGAAGGTCGTGAAGCCGTGGTTGTCGGCGAGCGTGGCCGCTGCCGCCGGGGTGATACCGCGATCGCTGGTGAACAGCACAAGCCCGTAGTCCATGCAGAGAATTAGAACGTGTTCCAATCTCGCGGGCAAGGGCGGGGGCGTCGTGACGGCGCGCGACCCGGTCGACATCACGTTGACTCCCGCGCCGTCTACTGGCCAAGGTGCGCTAGCGTGGGTGATCGGCACGCGTCGCAAACGCCCGCGCTAGTCGCCACGGCGTTCATAGAGCGGTCCGGGGTAGCGTCGCGAGAAGGCCGCCTGGGAGTAAGAGCGCCACACGACGGTGGCGCCGCAACAGCACTGGAAGGCACAGGAGAAGCCATGACTTACCCGCCCGGCAGTCCCGGATATCCGCCCGCGCAGTCGCCGGGCAGCTACGGGGCCTCCTCCACACCCTCGTTCACGAAATCCGATGACGGTGAGAGCAGTCTGAAGGTCTACCTGACCATCGGCGTGGTGGCTCTCGGTTTGGCCAGCTATCTGCTGAGTTACGGCCCGATGATCACCCGCATCCTGCCCAACGGCGACGAACTCATTGAAAGCGGCAGCACCTTGCCGATTGACCTGGCATTGCTGGCGGGGCTGCTGGCCGGGGTGGGTCTGTTGCCGAAGGCCAAGAACTACGCCGCGGTGGTGGCGGCCGTGGCCGCACTGGGCGGGCTGCTGCTGATCGAGGACACGATCGGCGCGTCCGGCCGAGGCTGGGCGCTATGGTTCGCCCTGGGCTGCGGGGTGATCCAGGCCGTCCTTGCTGTCAGCGCACTCTTGCTGGATGCGGGCGTGATCACCCCACCGGCGCCGCGGCCCAAGTACGACCAGTACGCGCAGTACGGTCAGTACGGCGGCTACTACGGTCAGCAGGGTCCCTACCAGCAGTCCGGATACGGCTCGCAATACGGCGGCTACCCGTCCGGGCCTTCGACCGGCGGCTTCAGCGCGGCCGGCCCGCAGTCTGGCCCTATCCCGTCTCCGCAGTCCGGACCGCACCAGGGTTTGCCGCAGGAACGACAGCAGGGATCGCCCACCCCGCCAACGGGTTTCCCCAGCTTCAGCCCGCCGCCGTCCGGCTCCGGCGGCCCGGGTCAGCCAAACTCCGCAAACCACGCCGGCGCCGGCCACGGGCAGCACTCGTATGGCCAGGGTCAGCAGCCGCAGGCGCCGTCCTCGCCGTCGGGCCCGGCACAGTCCTAACCGTGCGCACTCGGGCGCGGCGGGTCGTCGGCCAGACGGCCTAGTAGGTAACGTCCTCGAAGCGTGACGCGGGTGCAGGACAGTCCAGCGGCGGGTGCCCGTCAGGCCCGTGACCTATTGCGGGTCGCGTTCGGTCCCGCCCTGGTGGCGTTGGTTGTCATCGCGGCGGTGACGCTGCTGCAGTTGTTGATCGCTAACAGCGACATGACCGGCGCGCTGGGCGCGATCGCCAGCATGTGGCTGGGCGTGCACCAGGTGCCGATCTCGATCGGCGGCCGCGAACTTGGCGCGATGCCGCTGCTGCCGGTGCTGCTGATGGTGTGGGGTACTGCACGTACCACCGCGCAGGCCACCCCCGCCACGGCTTCCTGGTTCGTCATCCGCTGGATTGTGGCCTCAGCGCTGGGCGGACCGCTGCTGTTCGCCGCGATCTCATTGGCGGTCATCCACGACGCGGCATCGGTGATCACCGAACTGCAGACGCCGAGCGCGTTGCGGGCGTTCGCGAGCGTGCTGGTAGTCCATGGCATCGGCGCGTCGATCGGCGTGGGCTCTCGGGTCGGCCGCCGGGCGCTGGGGACATCGCCGCTGCCAGGCTGGCTGCCCGATTCGCTACGGGCCGCGATGGCCGGCGTGCTGGCGCTGCTCGGGCTGTCCGGCATGGTTACCGCCGCCTCGCTGGTCGTGCACTGGGCGACGATGCAGGATCTGTACGCGATGACCAATTCGATTTTCGGCCAGTTCAGCCTGACCGTACTGTCGGTGCTGTACGTGCCCAACGTCATCGTCGGCGCCGCCGCGATGGCCGTGGGGTCCAGCGCCCATCTGGGTTTTGCGACGTTCAGTTCGTTCACCGTGTTCGGCGGCGACATTCCCGCGCTGCCGGTGCTGGCCGCGGCGCCCAACCCGCCGCTGGGGCCAGCCTGGGTTGCGCTGCTCATCATCGGCGCATCGTCGGGGGTAGCGGTCGGACAGCAGTGTGCGCGCCGGCCGCTGCCGACGCTTGAGGCGATGGCCAAACTACTGACCGCGGCCTCGGTGGCGGCGCTGACCATGGCGCTGCTCGGTTACGCCGGCAGCGGGCAGTTGGGCAACTTCGGCGACGTCGGGATCGACCAGGCCACCTTCGGGGTTGCGGTGTTCCTCTGGTTCGCCGTCGTCGGCGCAATCACCGTAGCGATGGCCGGCGGCGTCAGATACCGGGCGAGGAAGCCCACACCGGCCGAGCCGGTCGCTGAATTCGCCGACGACGATCAGCCGCCAGCCGCCGATCCGCCGCTTCCTGAGCCCGAATGTCCGGCTCTCCCCCGCGAGCGGGAGGTACCCCCACCTCGAGGCAAAGACCGCCCCGCATCGTCGCCGAACGAAGCCGATTAGGCTCGCCCTGTGCAGCAACCGTTCCGCGTGCCGCCCAGCGCACCGGCACGATTGGTGATCCTGGCGTCGGGTACCGGTTCGCTGCTGGCGTCCTTGCTGGATTCCGCCGTCGGTGACTATCCGGCACGGGTGGTCGCGGTCGGCGTGGACCGCGACTGCCGGGCCGTCGAGATCGCCACCGCGGCGTCGTTGCCGACGTTCACGGTGCGGCTGGCCGATCACGTTGACCGCGACGGGTGGGACGCCGCGCTAACCGAGGCGGTCGCGGCGCATTCACCCGACCTCGTCGTATCCGCGGGATTCATGAAAATCCTTGGGCCGCAGTTCCTTGCACGGTTTTGCGGCCGCATTCTCAACACCCACCCGACGCTATTGCCGGCGTTTCCCGGCGCGCGCGGGGTGGCCGAGGCTTTGGCCTACGGTGTGAAGGTCACCGGCTGCACGGTGCACCTGGTGGATGCCGGCACCGACACCGGCCCGATACTGGCCCAGCAACCGATTCCGGTGCTCGACGATGACGACGAAGAAACTCTGCACGAGCGCATCAAGGTCACCGAACGGCTGCTGTTGGTGGATGTGGTGGCCGCGGTGGCGACCGGCGGCGTGACCTGGAACGGACGAAAGGCGACTATCGGATGAGCAGCGAGGACTCGAGACGGTCGATCCGCCGCGCACTGGTCAGCGTGTACGACAAGACCGGGCTGGTCGAGCTTGCCCGCGGCCTGCACGCGGCCGGTGTCGACATCGTCTCGACCGGCTCGACCGCGAAAACCATTGCCGATAACGGAATTCCGGTAACCCCGGTAGAAGAGGTTACTGGCTTTCCTGAGGTGCTCGACGGCCGGGTCAAGACTTTGCACCCACATGTGCACGCCGGGCTGCTGGCCGACTTGCGCAAACCCGAGCATGCGGCGGCACTCGAGCGACTCGGGATCGCGGCGTTCGAGCTGGTGGTGGTCAACTTGTACCCGTTCAGCGAGACAGTCGACTCCGGCGCGAGTATCGACGAATGCATCGAGCAGATCGACATCGGGGGGCCGTCGATGGTGCGGGCCGCCGCAAAGAATCATCCAAGCGTTGCGGTGGTGGTAGACCCGCTCGGGTATCACGGTGTGCT
Source organism: Mycobacterium sp. (assembly GCF_049280035.1). Classification (GTDB taxonomy): domain Bacteria; phylum Actinomycetota; class Actinomycetes; order Mycobacteriales; family Mycobacteriaceae; genus Mycobacterium. The sequence continues at coordinate 5,692 of NZ_JBAPPI010000455.1, forward strand.
GGCCGCGGTGCAGAGCGGCGGGTTCACACT
>NZ_JBAPPI010000456.1:0-1767 GCF_049280035.1 Mycobacterium sp.
GCTGGTCTCCCCCGACCAACTGCATCAACTCGGTGTAGCCGGTCGCCGCCGAGCCGTCGACGTATACAGCTGGGAATCGGTGGCTGCCCAGACCGCGCGCGTCTACGAACGCGCGATCAATCGGCAGTTGCCGGTTCGGGATTCGGTCCAGGCCGTGGGCGAGCCGTGCTGACGGTGGAGTTTGACCGCCTCGGTATCGGTCGCGGTACCAGGGTGATTGACGTCGGGTGCGGTGCGGGCCGGCACAGCTTCGAGGCATATCGCCGAGGCGCCGATGTGGTCGCTTTCGATCAGGATGCTGCCGAACTAAACAACGTCGACACCATGTTTCGCGCCATGGCGGATTCTGGTGAGGTGCCGCCGTCGGCTCACGCCGAGATCGTCGTCGGCGACGCGCTGGCACTGCCGTATCCCGACCGGACATTCGACTGTGTCATCGCCTCGGAGATCCTGGAGCATGTCCCGGCCGACAGCGCGATGATCGACGAGCTGATACGCGTGCTCAAGGTCGGCGGCCGGCTGGCAGTCACCGTGCCCAGGTGGTTGCCCGAACGATTGTGCTGGCTACTCTCCGATGACTACCACAGCAACGAGGGCGGCCACATCCGCATCTACCGTGCGAACCTGCTGCGCGCCGAAATCGCCAACCGCGGAATGACCTACACTCACGCCCATCACTCACATGCCTTGCATGCACCATTTTGGTGGCTGAAATGCTTAGTCGGCGTCAACAATTCAGAACACCCCGCCATCGTCGCCTATCACAAGATGCTGGTTTGGGACATGATGCAACAGCCGAGGCTCACCCGGCTGGCCGAATCCACCCTCAACCCGCTGATCGGCAAGAGTGTCGCGCTGTACTTCGAGAAACCGGTACCCGCCGTTGAACTGGTTTAAGGAACCGGGCGTCGCTGGGGTCCTCTCTCCTGCGCAATGCCGGCAGACGGCGGAATCGATTGCAGCGGTGCAAGAACCATCCGGCGCCATCCCATGGTCGGAAGACGGACACACCGACCCTTGGGACCATGTCGAATGCGCAATGGCGCTGACGGCAGCGGGCCTGATCGACCCGGCGCGCCACGCGTTCGACTGGTGTCGGCGCCAGCAGCGCGCGGATGGTTCCTGGCCGATCCAGCTTCGCGCCGGCATCGTGGAGGACGCCAACAGCGACAGCAACTTCTGCGCTTACGTCGCGGTCGGAGTCTGGCACCACCTACTGATCACCGGTGACCGCGCCTTTGCCACCGCGATGTGGCCGACGGTGCGCGCAGCAATCGATTTTGTCTTGGAGCTGCAGCTTGAAGGTGGCGAAATTTGTTGGGCGCGTGGCCCTTCAGGTCCGGTTGCCGAGGCGTTGCTGACCGGGTGCGCCAGTATTTTCCATAGCATTCGCTGTGCCCTGGCGCTGGCGAATTATGTCGACGAGCCGCAACCGGAATGGGAGGTCGCGCTCGGCCGGTTGGGCCACGCGATCGCTGCCCATCCGTCGGCGTTCACCGAAAAGCCGCATCACTCGATGGACTGGTACTATCCGATCCTGGGCGGTGCGCTTCGCGGTCCCGCGGCGATCGCCCGAATCGCCGAGCGGTGGGGCGATTTCGTCGTCGACGGTCTGGGCATCCGGTGCGTCGACGACCGGCCGTGGGTGACCGGCGCGGAGACCTGCGAATTAGTGTTGGCGCTCGATGCGATGGGCAGTCGGCAGGCGGCGCTGCGGCAGTTCGCCGCGATGCAGCACCTGCGTGAGGACGACGGCTCCTATTGGAC
>NZ_JBAPPI010000457.1:0-4298 GCF_049280035.1 Mycobacterium sp.
CAGCTCGACGACCCCATCGAGGTGCTTACCAACCTACAGACCGCCACCGAGAGGATGAACACCGCAAACCGGCGCGATGCCGAAAAGGCTGATTCAACAGTCGATTTGGCGCGCATCGTGTCGCTGATCCCGGCCACCGCCGTCCACGCAGGTATGCGAATCTTCAGCCGGCTAGGTCTGCGGCAACGACTGGCGCCGATCTGTCATGGCAGTGTCTCGTACGTTTCCGGACAGTCGTTGCCCGCGTACTGTGCCGGGGCCAAGGTCGTCGGTATGCACACCGTGCCGCCGCTAGTGGAAGGCTGCGGGTTGAACATCACGCTGACCACCCGTGGCGAGGCGATAGATCTGAGTGTGTGCGCGTGTCCCGACAATGTGCCCGCGGTCGACGACATCGCAACCGGGATCGTCGACTCGCTTGACATTCTGGTGGCAGCCGCGCGGAAATCCCCTCGCGGGCAAGGCCGCTCGGTCGTCACAGAGATGACATCACACGCCACCCAGCGTCGCCACGGCCGCGGCTATTAACCGCCTTAGGCGCTAGTCATGCAGCAGGCCGTCGATGGTCGAAGCGTTGTTCGGCGCCGCAGCAGCCATCAAGATGTCGTGTGCGTGGTCTGGGGCGGTGCGAGCGGGCACCACCAGCAGGACGACCTTTTTGCGATTGAGTCCGATTACTTCGACGGTGTTGACCGGCTGCCGGTAGTACCCGCCGAGTCGTACCGTTCTGCCACCCGTCGGCAGTTTGGCCGGGGCCTTCGCCCATTCGCTGAGGTTGTATATCACGCGATCGATAGGGCCGAGCCGTACCGACAGCACCGCCAACAGATCTGGCAGCTCAATCGAAAGGTCATCAGTGTGCGGCCACCATGCTCCATCGACATACCCGCTGGTGGGAGCCTTGGGCTTTAAGCGCAGACGCGGCGTCTTCTCGGGTGATGTGTGCTTCGAACCGGTCCTGGTTCGGCCTTGTTGTAGCGTCATGCGACGCTCCTGTCTTGGCCGCGAGTCGGCCAAATCATGCGAATCGGCGATGACACAATCGGAAACGGTCGCGTGCGACAGACCGCCGATACCTCGACACTACTCGCACTCGGCAGGTAGGGCGCAATCGCGGCTCATGGGGCCCTAAAGCAGAAGGGGCTGGCAGGACACTGCCCGCCAGCCCGTCTGTGACGAAGAGGTCGCTAAACCGGTGTCACTCCTACTGCCTGAGGGCCTTTGGCCCCTTGGCCGACTTCGAATTGAACCCGTTGGTTCTCCTCAAGCGACTTGAAACCGCTCCCTTGGATCTCTGAGTAGTGAACGAACACATCCTCTGTGCCGCCATCAGGAGCGATAAAGCCGAAGCCCTTGTCACTGTTAAACCACTTCACAGTTCCCTGTGTCATACTTTTCAACTTCTCTCATTCAGAATGGATGTACGAAAAACATCCTGCTTCAAGGTAGCACGAGCAATCAGGAATAGCCTCGTCCTGTTCACCCTGCCGCCGCTGAATCGGCCTGGTCATCGATGTTGGGAGCCTCACGCCCTCAACACGTGCAAACGTATCCGTGCAACGGGCGCGGTGTAGCGTTGAGGTAGAACGGTTTTGTAGCCATGGTGATCTTAGGGCGTGCAGTTGGCCGCCCATACCAATTGCGATCGGATTCGTTCGTCGATCCCGCACTCGTGTGCCGGGAGAACCTCGAAGTGAAGGAATCGTCGATGGACCGCCGAGACTCATACACTCATCGCCTGGCAGCAACGCCGATTTCGTTGACGACAGCCTGCTCAGCACCATGAACGGCGCGGTGTCCGGTCGGCGCCTGGCCAGCCCGGTCCGGCTCAGCTTGGCCATCCAACTCGGCGAGGGCCTCGATGGGGCGTGGTGGCCGCATAAGGCCTCGGTAGCGCGCGAGCTTCCGGAGCTGATTGGCGCCTTGTCCGCGCGATTGGGTGAGATTCTTGATATCAGTGTCAATTGGTCATCATTGGAGGGTTGCCCGGATTTCGACGCGCTGAAGCGCGTGACCATAGCGAACCCCGTCCGGGTCATCGGCCACCAACGCCTGATGATGATCACTGGCAGTCAGGGTTCGGCGAATCTCCTCGTGGTCCCGTGCCGGACCTCCAGCGCTCTGGCCGTAATGGTGTTGCGGCAAGCCGCCACGCTTAACATCGTGCACGCAGAACGGGACACCGATGCATTCCGGATTGCCGACGACATTGTGCGTGCCGCGCGTGCTGAAAGCGCACTGTGCGCGAAACGTCTCGGGGGAACTCGACTCGCGCACGCCGATATCGCAGCTTCAGCCACGGCAGTTTGATGCTCGCCGAAGGGCAACTCTCGGATACGCCAATGTTGTTGCTGGGCAGGATTATTAGCTGCGCGAACCACGTTGCGCGCCAACGATGTTGACATCGCCATTGCCAGCGCGTTTACTAGAGGCCTAGCCCGGAAAATTGCCGTCTACTGTGGCCATATGGATTCGCCTTTGGAATCGGTGTGCGTTTGTCCCCGATTCGGGACCAGACCACCGCACGACGGCGACGCGGGTCGGGACAACCCGGACGGACGCATGGGTGCCCGCCACTCAACTGAAGGGCCGCAATGAGCAACTCTGATAAGAAGCAACGAAATATTGTTCACGAGAACGTGATCCGTATAGGTGCGGGTTTCGCGGCGAAGGAGCATCCACATGTGGTGGAGACGTTGTCGACGCTCGGCCCGCATCTGGGTAGGTGGGGTTCGCGCGGTGTGAACGTGGACGTCTCTCTCCAGGACCGCGGCGGCAATGAGCAGCGCGTTACGTTGCGTACGAGCCTGCCCGGCCTGACGCCACTGGTGGCGGTCGCCGAGAACCCGGACATCACCCACGCGCTGAGTGATGCGAAACGTGAGCTGATTCGGCAGCTCGACCACCAGAAGTCGGTGCGCGAACCCATGAACAACCGCCGGTCCAGCGCGACGATCCGACACCCGGACAACACACCAGTGGGGCTCGTGTGATCGGCAACCATGCCGTCATTGCCGGCCCCGTCCCGGCGGCTGCCCGCATCCCATTGACGCTCAGAGACATACTCGGCGCGGGTGTACGCAGGAGGGCCAGACAAAGGGAAATGCTTGCGGCGCAGTCGACATGGGATTCTGAGGGCGGGGCAACGGGAGAAAGTGGGTCGCTGCCCAACGGGGTCAAGTGCCGCGCACCTCGGGGCCTTGGTGGCTGAGCCTCGTCCGGTTGTGATGCTATGAAGCGAGAGGTGGGCGCAGAGCTCGAAGTCGAGATTACCGAGCCGTCGACGTTGGAATTCCAGATTGCTGTCGCGCCGCACCCGAATGCCGAAGTTTCAGAGCGGTTGTCGTTCGTGCTGGACGGCAATTCCGTTGAATACTCGGAGATCAGCGGTATGCACGGCAGCCGCATCCACAAGATGGAAGTCCCGGCGGGCTACTTGACCGTCGACTATGCCGCGACGATCGTCGGCCGGACCGATCCGGCGCCGGTCACCGAATCCGACCTGTCGATGTATCTGCGCCCCAGCCGGTACGCCGAGGCTGACAAGTTCTACGGTTTTGCCGCAACTGAATTCGGCAGCTACGTCGACTCGACGACTCTGCTGGAGCGAGTCTCCCTCTGGGTGGGCACCCGGCTGAACTACGTGCCGGGCTCGAGCGACCCTATCGACGGGGCGGTGGAGACCATGCTCGCCGGTGCCGGGGTATGCCGTGACTTCGTGCACCTGGTGGTAGCGCTGCTACGTGCGGTCAAGGTACCCGCCCGCGCGGTTTCGGTATACGCGCCGGGCCTGTATCCGATGGACTTCCACGCAGTCGCCGAGGCGTTCGTCGGCGGGCAATGGCGGGTAGTCGACGGGACCTTGCTGGCGCCACGGCAGGCGCTGGTGCGCATTGCCACCGGGCGCGACGCCGCCGACATCGCCTTCCTGGACAACCACGGGGGTGCGATCACCCTGAACAAGCTGGCGGTGACGGCGATCGTGGACGGCGACCTTCCCATAGACTCGATCGACCAACTGGTGTCGATCGGCTAACGGGCCCTCGCGGCCTACTATTGCGCCCACACTCGTAAATTCGCTCTAACTAGTGGATGGTGGAGGTATGCCCCCGCCACTTCGACATCCGGGCATTGCGATCGATGCCCGACCCCCGCTCGGCTAAATGTGGCGATCCACGAACAGCTCCGCGCGGCCGTCGACGGCCGGCGTGGCCTAGCGGCCGCTGACTCGATTTGCGAGGCCTGCGTGAAGTTGTTCAGCATTGACGCGGCGGCCATTTCACTGGTCTTCTCCGGGG
>NZ_JBAPPI010000458.1:0-1536 GCF_049280035.1 Mycobacterium sp.
GCGAAAGAGGTTGGCGTCGCTAGCGTTTCGACACACCGCCGAGTACGACGTCGCGGTCGCCGGGTGGATGGGTTTGACGCTGGCGCCCGAGCAGCCAGCAATGGTGGTCCCGGAGTGGTTCGCCGGAACATGGCACCGCTCGGCACTGCTGCGTTACGGCGAGAATCCGCATCAGCAGGCGGCGCTGTACGCCGATGCCGGCGCGTGGCCCGGACTGGCGCAGGCCGAGCAACTGCACGGAAAAGAGATGTCGTACAACAACTTCACCGACGCCGACGCGGCCTGGCGGGCAGCGTTCGACCACGAGCAGACCTGTGTGGCGATCATCAAGCACGCCAACCCATGTGGGATCGCGATCTCGTCAGTCTCGGTTGCCGACGCGCACCGCAAGGCCCATGAATGCGATCCGCTGAGCGCATTCGGCGGAGTGATCGCGGCCAACACCGAGGTCAGCGTCGAGATGGCCGAGTATGTCAGCACGATTTTCACCGAGGTAGTCGTGGCCCCCGCCTACGCGCCCGGCGCGGTCGACATCTTGGCCGGCAAGAAGAACATCCGGGTGCTGGTGGCCTCTGAGCCGCTGGGTGACGCCACCGAGCGGCGTCAGATCAGCGGCGGCCTGCTGATGCAGGAACGCGACCGCATCGACGCGCACGGGGACAATCCGGCGAACTGGACGTTGGCGGCCGGTGCGGCAGCTGCCCCGGCCACACTGGCTGATCTGGCCTTCGCGTGGCGAACCTGTCGGGCGGTGAAGTCCAACGCGATCGTGATCGCCGCCGGTGGCGCCACCATCGGAATCGGTATGGGCCAAGTGAATCGGGTCGACGCGGCACGGCTGGCGGTGGAGCGTGGTGGCGATCGCGTCCGTGGCGCGGTCGCGGCCTCCGATGCGTTCTTCCCGTTCCCGGACGGCCTGGAGACGCTGGCTGCCGGAGGTGTGACGGCGATAGTGCACCCAGGTGGCTCGGTGCGCGATGACGAAGTGACCGCGGCGGCCGCCGAGGCCGGCGTGACGCTCTACCTGACCGGCGCGCGGCACTTCGCGCACTGACCTTCAGCGCCCGGACGCTAAGCGCTGGCCTCGTCGAGGGAGGCCGTCGCGTGGCGGATGAACGCGGCGACCTCGTCGACGGCCCGGCGGGCATCCGGGTTGACGTCGAAGCTGAGCTGGAACATATGCATGGCCTTGTGCCACACCTGCACCCATACCGGCACGTTGTGCGCCCGGAGCCGCTCGGCCAGCGCGAAGGTGTCGTTGAGCAACATCTCGTGGGTGCCGACCTGTAGCAGGAACGGGCCAAGGCCATGCAGGTCCGCCTCCGGCGGCATCAACGGTGGCGGACGGGTGCCGTTGACGGTGGCGAACACGTCGTAGATGAACTTCACCGTCATGAACGGAAACAACGCGTCCCGGTGTTCTTTGAGGGCCCGATACTTCAAGCTCATGTCCGCCGACGTCAGCGGCGAGAGCAGCGCCTGCCCAGCCGGCACCGGCAGCCCGGCGTCGCGGGCGGCGAGCGCGGTGTCGGCGGC
>NZ_JBAPPI010000459.1:0-1525 GCF_049280035.1 Mycobacterium sp.
ATCGGCAACGTATTCGACAGTCAACTGGTGCGCGCGTGACCGCAACGATTGACTAACCGAATACGACACCGAAAGGCATCGCGTTTTACGCATGACCCCACTAATCACACCCACCCGAACCACGTCCGAATCCACCTTTGCCGAGATCGGCGTCCGCGCTGAAATAGTGCAGGCACTGACCGAGGACGGCATCAAGCATCCCTTTGCCATCCAAGAGCTAACCCTGCCGCTCGCACTCGCCGGCGACGACTTGATCGGCCAGGCCCGCACCGGAATGGGCAAAACCCTGGCGTTCGGGGTGCCGCTGCTGCAGCGGATCACCACCTCAGGCACCGAACGCCCGCTCACCGGCATCCCCCGGGCGCTGATCGTGGTGCCCACCCGCGAGCTGTGCCTCCAGGTCTCCGGCGACTTGGCCACTGCCGCCAAACACCTGACCACCGACGACGACCGACGGCTGTCGGTGGTGTCCATCTACGGCGGCCGGCCCTACGAGCCGCAGATCGAGGCGCTTCGCGCCGGCGCCGACGTGGTGGTCGGCACCCCCGGCCGGCTGCTCGACCTCGCCCAGCAGGGGCACTTGCAGCTGGGCGGTCTGTCGGTGCTGGTGCTCGACGAGGCCGACGAGATGCTCGACCTCGGCTTCCTGCCCGACATCGAACGCATCTTGCGCCAAATCCCCGATGAGCGGCAGTCGATGTTGTTCTCGGCGACGATGCCGGATCCGATCATCACGCTGGCCCGCACGTTCATGAACCAGCCCACCCACATCCGGGCTGAGGCGCCGCACTCCTCGGCCGTGCACGACCTCACCAAACAGTACGTTTATCGCGCCCACGCGCTGGACAAGGTCGAGCTGGTCAGCAGGGTGCTGCAGGTCCGCGGACGCGGCGCCACCATGATCTTCACCCGCACCAAGCGCACCGCCCAGAAGGTCGCCGACGAGCTGGCCGAACGCGGTTTCGCCGTCGGCGCCGTGCACGGCGACCTGGGGCAGATAGCCCGCGAGAAAGCGCTCAAAGCGTTCCGTAGCGGCGGGATCGATGTCCTGGTCGCCACCGACGTGGCCGCGCGCGGGATCGACGTCGACGACGTCACGCACGTCATCAACTACCAGATCCCCGAGGACGAACAGGCCTACGTTCACCGGATCGGTCGCACCGGCCGCGCCGGCAAGACCGGTGTCGCGGTCACCCTGGTGGACTGGGACGAGCTCGCCCGCTGGACGATGATCGACAAGGCCCTCGGCCTGGGCTGCCCGGATCCCTCTGAGACCTACTCCAGTTCGCCGCACCTCTACGCCGAACTCGACATCCCGACCGAAGCCCTGGGCACGGTCGGATCACCGCGCAAATCGCAGGCCAAACGCGCCACCTCGGGCGAACGCGGCAGCGACCAATCCGGGTCGCGGCCGCGGAAGAGCAGCCGGCAGCGGCAGCGCACCCGCGCAGGCAAATCGGTGACAGGCCACCCCATTGGTGGGCAAGCCACCGGTGCCACCAACGGCGAGGCCACGGCTTCAGCG
>NZ_JBAPPI010000460.1:0-4481 GCF_049280035.1 Mycobacterium sp.
GTGGTCCGATCACTTCCACTGCCTGCACTGCTCGACCCCTGCTTCCCGTTGTCTGCGGCCGGCTTATCTCAAGTTAAACAATTAAGTGAGTCGAATATTTGCGGTTCAATGATTAAGTTACAGTGGGACTGTGAGCACCGCGCGTGAGACTCGCTGGCTGGACGAAGACGAACAACGCACTTGGGCGCAGCTGTCGACGATGATCCTGCGGCTGCAACCATTCTTGAGCGCTCAGTTGCAGCGCGAGTTCGGGATCGGCCACTTCGAGTACCTGATCATGGCGCGGCTGTCTGAGGCACCAGGGTCGAAGCTGCGGATGAGCGTGCTCGCGACGACCTCAGGCAGCTCGTTGCCAAGGTTGTCCCAAGCCGTCGCCCGCCTGGAAAAGCACGGCTGGCTGTCGCGGCAGACCGACCCCGAGGATGGCCGTTACACCCTTGCGATGTTGACCGCCGCGGGACGCCGACGACTCCAAGAGGTCGCCCCCGCCCACGTCGACACCGTGCGGCAGTTCGTCTTCGATCGATTGACGCCAAACCAGACTCGTCAGCTGGGCGCGATTTGCCAGCGCATCCTCGATGGGCTGCCGCCGGATGACAGCTGGCCCAGCACCGCGTCGCCCTAAGCCGGCGGAAGATCTGTGACCGCGTTGTGAGTTCATAGGTTGCAAGACACACTCGCAACAGGAAAGGGGCACCCGATGACCGCAGATTTGCCTGACCGAGCACTGGAACTGCGTTCGCTGGTGACGTCGCAGGGCACGCTCGAGCTCTCACTGCACGACGTCCCAGTTCCGTCCCTCGCCGCTAATGAGGTGCTGGTACGCGTGGAAGCCTCGCCGATCAACCCGTCTGACTTGGGCGTCCTCATCGCCGGCGCCAACATGTCTGCCGCGACGGTAGCGGGCACGCCGGAGCGCCCAGTCGTTACCGCGACGTTGGGAGAGGGGGCACTGGGAGGGCTTTCGGCGCGAGTCGATAAACCGCTTCCGGTGGGCAATGAGGGGGCGGGCACCGTCGTGGCGGCTGGGTCCTCCCCGGCGGCCCAGGCACTTGTCGGCAAGACGGTGGGGATCGCTGGCGGCGCAATGTACACGCAGTACCGAGCGGTGGATGCTTCCGCGTGTCTTGTTTTGCCCGAGGGGACAACGGCGAAGGATGGGGCGTCGTCTTTCGTCAATCCGTTGACAGCTCTGGGAATGCTGGAAACCATGCGCCGTGACGGCCATTCGGCCCTCGTGCACACCGCGGCGGCGTCGAATCTCGGCCAGATGCTCGTCAAGCTCTGCATCAAAGACGGGGTGCCGCTTGTCAACATCGTCCGCAAGCCCGACCAACAAGAGCTGCTGAGGTCCCTCGGCGCGGTCCATGTCTGCAATTCGGCATCGCCGTCGTTCTCGAGAGACCTCGTCGAGGCTCTCAAAGCGACGTCCGCGACGGTTGCGTTCGACGCAACGGGCGGGGGCACGCTCGCGAGTCAGATTCTCAGTGGCATGGAGGAAGCGGCGAACGCGACCGCGGAGGGATATTCACGTTATGGGTCGACCGTTCACAAGCAGGTGTACATCTACGGGGGCCTCGACACGAGTCCGACGACGCTCACGAGGGACTTCGGAATGGCGTGGGGTGTTGGCGGGTGGCTGCTGACGCCGTTTCTTCAAAGCATCGGGGCCGAAGCCATTGGTAGGCTCCGGGCCCGTGTAGCCGCGGAGCTCACCACGACGTTCGCGAGTACCTACACCCGGGAGGTTTCACTCGCCGGCATGCTTAAGCCTGATGCGTTCCATGCCTATGTCAAGCGAGCCACCGGGGAGAAGTTCCTGGTAACTCCGCAGGCACACCCATAACTGCATCAACGGATTATCGATACGAATGCGGACCCATCATCGCGGCCGGAACCGTGGTGTAGCGGTTGTCAGCCCCCGACAGATCAACGCCACCCCCACCGCCTGGGTCTACGCTCGATGAGGCACAAGGAAAGGTACGCGATGTTCGCAGCGTTCGGATTCGAAGCCGTCGGTGTAGTCGTCGGCGATATGTACTTCGTCGACCCGGCCCCGCTCGCCGGTCAAGAAACCCCGGAACGGGGAGTCAGATTGGAACTGCGCCTTATCGGCCGAGCCGAGCCACAGGGCTCCATGTACGCCGGCGTCCCGATCGCCTTCAACCGCCCGGTGTGGCGGGTGGACCTTTTCGGATCCACCGAGAGTCCGCCGGGGACGCTGGACCGGGCTCATCACCACCCGCATTTCAACGGTTGGGAACCGAGCCGCCGACACTTCGTCCCCGAGCTGTCAGCCGACCCGCTGTCCTGGCTGGCCGATCAGCTGGCAGACCCGGCCGCCGTGCTGACCCGAGCAGGCGTCGATACCGATGAGGTCACCGAAGCCGACAAGACCGGCCTCGCCGCGGCAGCACCGGAGATCGTCGCCGCAGTGAAACGGATGCTCGACGGCGTCCGGGACGGGGAATTGGCCCCGGCCCCCGCTGAGCTGGTTGCTGCCGCCCGTACCGGCTGGCTGTAATTCGGGGGTCAGACCGCGAGGCCTTCAAGAGCCGCTGGTCACCTTGGTGGCTAATGCCGCCAGCTTCGCATCGAGTTGCTTTGCGGCACTCAGCAATTCGGGGTTCTCTTCAATGACCATCGCTGACGACGGTTTGACGTAGGTCAGACTGCTGCGGCCGTCGTCCTCGTCGACCAGCAGCATCTCGACCGGGGCGAACAAACCGGCGGTCACGTCGTGGCGCAACATGGTGATGGCGATCAGCGGGTTACCGAGGATGACGCGCAACACTTTGCGGTCGACGCCCGCCTTGGTGATCCAGGCGCCGTGGTCGACCAGGCCGAACAGCATGAAGCCGCTTGGGCCGACGTGGGATTCCACCTGTGCCCGGTAAGAGTCCCAGCTGTCGGCGGCCGTCGCGAAATCGTTGATCGGCACCGCCCGTTCACCGATGTCAGCCAGCAGCGCGGTGACCAGCTCGTCGTAGCTCTTGGCGCTGTCGTAGCGCACACGCACACCGTCGAACCGGGTTTCGCGCGAAACAGTTGCGGACGTGGTCACGGAGCCCCGCTAGTCGATCCGCTCGATGATGGTGGCGTTGGCCATTCCGCCGCCTTCGCACATCGTCTGCAATCCGTACCGTCCGCCGCGCTGCTCCAATGCATTGACCAACGTTGTCATGATGCGAGCACCGCTGGCGCCCAACGGATGTCCGATTGCAATCGCACCGCCGTTGACGTTGGTCTTGGCCAGGTCCGCTCCGGTGTCATGCGCCCACGCCAGTACCACCGGCGCGAACGCCTCGTTAACCTCGAACAGGTCGATGTCGGCCAGCGTCAGACCAGCACGGTCTAACACCTTCTCGGTAGCCGGGGTAACGCCGGTCAGCATGTAGAGCGGATCGGAGCCCACCACCGTCGCGGTGTGAATCCGGGCCAGCGGCCGCAAGCCCAGTTTCTTGGCCGTCTCGCCGCTGGTGATCAGCACCGCGGCGCTGCCGTCGGACAGTGGCGATGAGTTGCCCGGGGTGATTTCCCAGTTGATCTGCGGGAAGCGCGCTTCCACCGCGGGGTCGTAGAAGGCCGGCTTGAGGGCGGCCAGGGTCTCGACGGTGGTACCGGGCCGGATGATCTCGTCGTTGCTTAGCCCGGCGATCGGAGCCAACTCGTTGTCGAAGAGCCCCTCTTTGGTAGCCCGCGCGGCCTTTTCGTGACTGGCAGCCGAGAATTCGTCGAGCTCGGTGCGGGAGAAGCCCCACTTCGCGGCGATCAGTTCGGCGCTGATGCCCTGCGGCACCAGCCCGTCGGGATAGCGGCGCGTCATGTCGTCACCGAATGGATTGCTGCCCGGCAGCACCGAGCTGCCCATCGGAACGCGGCTCATCGACTCCACGCCGCCCGCGATCACCAGGTCGTACGCGCCCGAGACCACACCCTGTGCGGCGAAGCTGATGGCCTGCTGGCTGCTGCCGCATTGCCGGTCAATCGTGGTGCCGGGAACCGACTCAGGAAAGCCCGCGCCCAACAGGGCGTTACGCGCGATGTTCACTGCCTGGTCGCCCACCTGCGTCACGGCGCCGGCAATGACATCGTCGATTTGGCCGGGATCCACGCCGGTGCGTTGCACCAACTCCCGCAAGCTGTGGGCCAGCAAGTCTGCGGGCAGTACGCCGTGCAGTGCGCCGCTGGCCTTGCCTTTGCCGACCGGTGTGCGTACCGCGCCCACAACGACGGCGTCTCGACCCTGATATGCCATGACTCCTCCTTGAGTCGATGCTAAGTATCCATAGCCATACCTAGCCAAACACCTAGGTATAGTGAGAGCAACCCAGACTGGAGGTGATTTGCATGACACTTTTGCAGGGCGCGCTCGCAGATCGTGACGCCTGGTCGGCAGTAGGCGAGTGCGCCATCGAGAAAACCATGGCAGCGGTCGGCACCAAATCCGCGATGCTGATCATGCGCGAGGCGTACTACGG
>NZ_JBAPPI010000461.1:0-6006 GCF_049280035.1 Mycobacterium sp.
GCTGCCGACCGCGCGCAGAATCCAGCGGAAGACCTGGTCACGAAGCTGATCGAGGCCGACATCGACGGCCACAAACTTTCCGACGACGAGTTCGGCTTCTTCGTCATCATGCTGGCGGTGGCCGGCAACGAGACCACCCGCAACTCCATTACCCAGGGCATGATGGCGTTCACCGACTTCCCCGATCAGTGGGAGCTGTACAAGAGGGAGCGGCCAGCCACCGCGGCCGATGAGATCGTCCGGTGGGCCACCCCGGTCACGTCGTTCCAGCGGACGGCGTTGGAGGACTACGAGCTGTCCGGCGTGCAGATCAAAAAGGGCCAGCGGGTGGTGATGGTGTACCGCTCGGCCAATTTCGACGAGGAAGTCTTCGACGACCCGTTCACGTTCAACATCTTGCGTGATCCCAACCCGCACGTGGGATTTGGCGGCACCGGTGCGCATTACTGCATCGGGGCCAACTTGGCGCGGATGACGATCGACCTGATGTTCAACGCGATCGCGGATGCTATCCCCGATCTGGAATCGATCGGCAAACCTGAGCGGCTGCGTTCGGGCTGGCTCAACGGCATCAAGCACTGGCAGGTCGACTACCACACCAACGGGGCAACCAAACACCCTGTCGCGCACTAGCATCAACGCATGCCTACGCATCGAGCTGTTCACGTAGAGTCGGCCGGCGCAGCGTTAGAGCTGGTCGATGTCGAAACCAAGCCACCCGGCCGTGATGAGGCGCGGCTGACGGTCACCGCGTGTGGGATCTGCGGCACGGACGCGCACTTTGTCTCGGGTGGCTTCCCGGACATGACGTGGCCGTTGACGCCCGGGCACGAAATCGCCGGCACTATCGCCGAGCTCGGTGCGGGTGTCGAGGGGTTCGCGGTCGGCGATCGCGTCGCGGTCGGGTGGTTCGGCGGGTGCTGTTACCACTGCGATCAGTGCCGAAAAGGCCTTTTCATTCATTGCGAGAACGGGAAAATCCCGAGTTACCAATATCCGGGCGGATATGCGGAGTCGGTGACTGTCCCGGGGAGCGCGCTCGCTCAGATACCGGCAGGTCTATCCGACGCGGAAGCCGCGCCGATGGGCTGCGCCGGCGTTACCACCTACAACGCGTTGCGCCACACGAAGGCGGTGCCGGGCGACCGGGTCGCCATCCTCGGTGTCGGCGGGCTCGGCCACCTCGGGGTGCAGTTCGCCCGGGCGATGGGTTTTGAGACCATCGCAATCGCCCGCGGCAGCGGCAAAGAGGAGGACGCCCGGAAGTTGGGCGCCCACCACTACGTCGACTCCACTGCCGGCGATCCCGCCGAAGCGCTGAAGGCTCTCGGTGGCGCGGCGGTCGTGCTGGCGACCGCGGGCAACTCGCCGGCCATGGCCGCAACGGTCGGCGGAATATCGCCACAGGGTGAGCTCGTCACCATCGGCGTCACGCCTGAACCGTTGCCGATCAGCCCCATCCAGCTCATCACGCCGGGGGTCAGCATCGTCGGCCATCCGTCCGGCACCGCGAAAGACGTCGAAGACACCATGCATTTCGCGGTTCTCTCCGGTGTTCGGGCGTGGATCGAAGAGCTACCGCTGTCGCAGGCCGCCGAAGGCTATGCGACTTTAGAGCAGGGGCGAGCTCACTACCGCACAGTTTTGACCATGTGACACAGTCGGTCGGTGACCGATATCTGGACTCTTCCCGCATCGGACGGTGAGTTATTGGTTCACACCGGTGTCGCCGGCCGGGCGTCGAAGATGGGTCATCGGCTGACCATCGTGATGCGACGCTGGCAGGCCGCGGTGCGGTGGTCGGATGGTGCACCCGTCGCAGCGCAGGTCACAGTCGACGTTGATTCGCTCGAAGTTCTGCGTGGCGAAGGTGGCCTGACGCCATTGTCCGGACCGGAGAAGATCCTGGTGCGGTCCAACGCTTTACGACAGCTGGGTGCCGCACGATTTCCCCAGATCTGCTTCGACGCCGACAGCATCGACCAAAGCCAGGACGTTTACCGTATAGCCGGAACGCTGCAAATCCACGGAAAGACTCGGCCACACGTAATCGACTTGTGCACTGAGGATCTCGGCAAGGTTTGGCGGCTGTCCGCTCAGGCCGTCGTTCGTCAATCCGACTTCGGGGTCAAGCCATATTCGTTGTTGATGGGCTCGCTAAAAGTCGCCGACGACGTCAACATCGTGTTCACTGCGCAGCGAGCCAAAGACACTTGAGCAACCGAAGGGAGTAAAAGATGCGGATCGGAGTTGTGTTCCCGCAGACCGAAATTGGCGCCGACGCGGGTGCAGTGCGGGCCTACGCCGAGCATGTCGAAGGGCTTGGGTTTGCCCACCTTCTTGCCTACGACCACGTCGTCGGCGCCGATCCGAAGGTGCACGCCGGCTGGGACGGCTTTTATGACGTGCACGACACCTTCCATGAACCGCTGGTGACGTTCGGCTATCTCGCCGCGGTCACTACCTCACTGGAACTGGTGACCGGCATCGTGATCCTGCCGCAGCGACAAACCGTCCTGGTTGCCAAGCAGGCGGCGGAGGTGGACCTGCTCAGCGGCGGCCGGCTACGGCTGGGTGTCGGACTCGGCTGGAACGCGGTCGAATACGAGGCACTGGGCGAAGACTTTTCGAACCGCGGCAAGCGCAGCGAAGAGCAGGTGGACCTGATGCGCAAGCTATGGACCGAACAGACCGTCACCTACCACGGCACGTATCACCGGGTGACCGGAGCCGGACTGGCGCCGCTGCCGATCCAGCGACCGATTCCGGTGTGGTTCGGGGCGGCGTCGCCACGCGCATGCCGGCGCGCCGGTCGCCTCGGCGACGGCTGGTTTCCTATGGTGGGCCCCGGCCCGAAACTCGATCAGGCGCTGCAAGAGGTATCGCAAGCCGCCACGGAGGCCGGCCGAGACCCCGCCCAAATCGCCATGGAAGGCCGGGTTTCGTGGAACGGCAACGCCGATGACCTCGCCGAAGGTCTTCGGGTCTGGGCCGATGCGGGCGCATCGCATGTTGCGATCAACACGATGAACGCCGGGCTGGCGTCGGTCGACGACCACCTTGCCGCGTTGACCACCGCCGCCAAAACCGCCGAAGCTTTCGCGGGTTAGCGCTGCCCGAAACAGCCGGAGCCGCTTGAGCATTGGGAATTCCGGTGACTATGGCGGCGGCGCACCCGGATTAGGTGGCGGGCCTTGCCCCGGTGCCGGTTGGCCCGGCGCCGGGTCCTGCTGACCGTGCAGGCGCTCAAGCAGCTTGGTTAGCCGTGGATGTGGATCCGGAGGCGGAGGCGGAGGCGCGACCGGCGCTGGCGGTGGCGGCGGCGGAACCGGTGCGGCGGCTGGAAGTTGGGCCGACGGTTCGTCGGAAGCCACGGTCTGCGGCTGGGCAGCGGCGGGGGCTTGGGTCGGTTGCTGGACCGGTGCAGGTGGCGGCGCTGGTCGCGCAGCGGGCACCTCGACGGCCGCCGGCTGCGGAGCCGGGGCTTGTACGACGCGAGGAGTGGCCGCTTTATGGACCACATGTTGGACCGGTCCGGTACCTCGGTCGGGAACCAGATGCTGGCCCAGGGCAAACGACAGTGATGCGACGAACGTGACCGCACCGGCGACGAGCATCGTCAACGCCCCGGCGTAGGAGTTTTGCCGGGCGCTGCGCCGCTCCCCCCGCTCGCCGTCGACGGCGTCGACCGTCTCGGCTTCCGGGAATCCCGTGCTCTCGGTCGATGCGAGAGCAGCCCCACGTGCCAGCGCCAGCTGCGCGCCGATCTGCGTGATGACCGGCACCGGAACCGCTTTCTCAAGCCGCCACGACAGCGCTTCGAGGTCCTCATCGGGACCGACGATCACGATGCCGCCCGGTTGCCATGAACTCCGGTCGAACAGGGTGGTCAGCCATCCGACCAGGCGACCCGCGCCGCCGGTCAGCTGCTTGATGGCCGTCTGCGGCTCGTCGTCGCAGGTGTCGACCATGACGACGATCGTCGAATCGCCGTCCAATACGCAGACGGCGGCCGTTTCATAGCCGACGACTGGCGCTATCGCCCGGGCCAACATGTCGCAAGCCTGGTGCAGCCGAATCGGGACAACATTGTGGAAGCCGGCGTCGGTCAACGACTCCAGCAGCAGCGCAGCCTCTGCAGCCGCCTCGTCGCTCCAGGTGACACCGATGACGTGAAGTCGATGGTCATAGTTGGCCGCTGTCGCTTGAGCGTCCAATACTGCCGCGCTGGTCTGCGCTGAGGTGTTGACTGCCCGCACCCCGCTGCCGGTATCCACGTGGAAATCGTCGTGATCGAGGATGGTGCCGTCGGCGTCGCGGCCTTCCACCAGGACCCAGCCGACCGACGTGGATGTCAGCGACAGCCCAAGTACCGTGTCCAAATCTGCACCTCAATCGTGCCCCAACGCCCATGTGCCGCCGCCAGCACGAAACCGTCGATGCGGGTTGGTTCGTGTGCTGCGGAAGGACCGGGACAGCGTGGTCTCGTCGGTCTACCCCGGGTGAGCCTACGCGCTCCTCGCGACGACAGTTGAACGGGCGTCAACACCACCCTGCGGCGCCGCGATCACCTGCGACGTCGCGTGGGGTGGTCGAATTCCGGCTGGTCAAAGCGCATCAGAAAGTTGCCACAAACGGCTGCCTGGCTCGCTCACTACTGGCTCTGCGCAGGTGGCGGCGGCCGACACCAAATCGAGACAACTTTGCGTCCTGATCGACATATGGAATACCACACGGTAAGTTTTGCCATTAGCGCGATGGCCTACGACAAGGGACAGGGATGACATACGTGAACGAAAAGATGCGTGGCTGGGTGCGGCGACTGACGGTCGCCGCTATTGCTGCCGCCGCATTGCCGGGCCTCGTCGGCCTTTTCGGCGGAGCGGCAACGGCAGGGGCATTCTCCCGGCCCGGCCTTCCGGTCGAGTACCTGCAGGTACCTTCAGGATCGATGGGCCGCAGCATCAAGGTCCAGTTCCAGAGCGGAGGGGCCAACTCGCCGGCCGTGTACCTGCTGGACGGCTTGCGCGCCCAGGACGACTACAACGGCTGGGACATCAACACCCCGGCCTTCGAGTGGTACTACCAGTCCGGATTGTCGATCGTCATGCCGGTGGGTGGGCAATCCAGCTTCTACACCGACTGGTACAACCCGGCTTGCGGTAAGGCCGGTTGCCAGACCTACAAATGGGAGACCTTCATGACCAGCGAGCTGCCGGGATACCTGGCCTCGCAGAAGAGCGTCAAGGCGAACGGCAGTGCGGCGGTCGGTATCTCGATGGCCGGTGCATCTTCAATGAACCTGGCGATCTACCACCCTGGTCAGTACATCTACGCCGGTTCGCTGTCCGGCTACCTCAGCCCGTCCACCGGGCAGGGCTGGATAGGCATGGCGATGGGTGATGCCGGCGGCTTCAAGAAGGAAGACATGTGGGGGCCAGACGGCGACCCGGCATGGGTACGCAACGACCCCACGATCAACGTCGGCCAACTCGTCGCCAATAACACCCGGCTCTGGGTGTACTGCGGCAACGGGACTCCGAACGAACTGGGTGGTGCCAACTTGCCGGCCACGTTCCTTGAGAGCAATTTCATGATCGGCGGCAACAAGAAGTTCCAAGACGCTTACAACGCCGCGGGCGGCCACAACGCCGTGTTCAACTTCCCGGCCTACGGCACGCACAGCTGGGAGTACTGGGGCGCCCAGCTGAACGCCATGAAGGGTGATCTGCAGGGCGCCCTGGGCGCCCACGCGGGCGGCTAACCCTCCCGAGAAAACTGCGCTTGACGGTGATCCGTCAAGCGCAGTTTTCCTGGTGGGCCGGTCAGTGCAGTTGGTCGGTGATGTCGATCCATGCCGTCGAGTCGCCTCGGTGGTTGTTCATGTTGTTGCACTGGCCATAGATACGGGCGACTCCATGTTGTTCAGAATCGCTGTCCTGGTAGAGAATCGCGGTGACACCGGCCTTGGAAAACGTTTTGCCGACCAAGGCCCGATTCGGCGGT
>NZ_JBAPPI010000462.1:0-3139 GCF_049280035.1 Mycobacterium sp.
CCCGAAGGACCGCCGCCACCACCACCACCGGCTCCCGAGGCGCCGCCACCGCCACCGCCGCCTGCGCCGGAAGCTCCACCGCCGCCACCACCCGCACCGGGCGGATAGCCGTGCGGATGGATCCGCAACGGTTCGACGAGTTGGTGTCCGACGCACTCGACTTGATCCCGCCGCAGCTGGCTGCCGAGATGGACAACGTGGTTGTGCTGGTCGCCGACCGTGACCCCGAGGAAGCCGATCTGCTCGGCCTGTACGAGGGTGTGGCGTTGACCGAGCGCGATTCCACCTACGCCGGTTCGCTGCCGGACACCATCACGATCTACCGCGACGCGCTGCTGGACATCTGCGACGGCGAGGACGAGGTCGTCGAGGAGGTGAAGATCACCGTGGTTCACGAGATCGCCCACCACTTCGGCATCGACGACGACCGGTTACACGAACTGGGCTGGGCCTGAGCAACTTAACTTGAGGATACGACGGGCGCGGCGTCGCGGATCTGTCGGCGATCGGTGCTAAGAACGGCACATGAGCCGCGCTGGCGACGATGCGGAGCGCAGCGATCAGAAGGAGCAGCGCACATGAGCACCGACTGCCGCGACTGCCGAGCAGGCTTGGAACACTGCCATGGCACGATCATTCGCCACTGGTTGCACCGATCGGAGTGCACCGAGGAGGGCTGCACCACCCCGGAGCTGATGCCGCACGCCTTCGTCGTCGACTGCGACGCGGTCGGATGCCGCTGCGCTGAGGTGGACGCGATCGCGGTCTGACTTACCCCATCGGGTCGGTGGCCGACTCCATCGCGTCAGCCACCGGAGTGGCGTCGGGCTTCGGGTAGAACGGCGGCGTCAGGGTCCCCCACTGCACGCAGCTCCAGCGCCCGTCGGTGACCGGCGCCAGCACCACCGCCTCGGTGTTGTTGAGGTGATGATCGAGCACAAAGCTGCTTTCCACCCCGGCCAGCACGGCGGCCGTCAGCCGGATCGCCGCCCCGTGGCTGACGACGACGATGTCGCCGGTCCATTCGTGGTCGTCGAGGTAGCGCATCCGTAAGTCGGTCAGCACCGGCAGATAGCGGTCCAGCACCTGGTTGGCGGTCTCACCGCCCGGCAGCGGCACATCCCGCTCCCCTTCATGCCAGCGTTGGTAGATGGCGTTGAATTCGGCGACCGCGTCGTCGTCGCTGCGGTTTTCCAGCTCGCCGACCTGCACCTCGTGGATGCCGGTCACCTCGCGGGCCGGCAGCTCAACCTCGGCACTGATCTCGGCCGCGGTCTGCGCCGCACGGGTGGCCACCGAATGCAGCAACAGCCCGGGCCGGCTCAACCCCTTCCGCGCGAAAGCTCGCGCCTGGTCGCGGCCCAACGGCGTCAGTTCGGTCCCCGGGGGCCGGGTGTCCAACCGACGATCGACGTTGCCGTAGGACTGGCCGTGCCGCACCAACACCAGACGACCGCTCATCGCGACCCCTCACCGGGCGAGCCGTGGCGCAGCCGCGCCAGCCAACCCGACGACTCGCCCAGTTGCGGCGGCGCCGCGCCGGCAAGACCTCCGGTCGGCCAGGAACCCAGGTAGCGCACATCGGTACAACGCCGGTGTAACGCCTTGAGTGCCTCGGCGACCGCGTCGTCGTCGATGTGGCCGACGCAGTCCAGGAAGAACACGTAGGTGCCTAATTCGGTTCGGGTGGGACGGGATTCGATGCGGGTCAGGTCGATGCCGCGGATACCGAACTCGGCAAGTGCGGACACCAGCGCGCTTGGGACGTTGGCGATCCGCAACGCCACCGACGTGCGGTCGGCGCCGGTGCGAGCCGGCGGCGGTCCCGGCCGACCGACCAGCACAAAGCGAGTGCACGCATTGGCTTCGTCGACCACGCCGTCAGCCAGCGTCGACAACCCGCGCTGGGTGGCGGCCAACGGCGAACTCACCGCGGCGTCGACATGGCCGTCGGCGACTTGCTGCGCGGCATCGGCGTTGGAGTTGGCCGGGCGCAGTTCGGCGGCTGGCAGATTGGCAGCCAGCCACCGCCGTACCTGCGCCGCGGCGACCGGGAAGGCGGCCAGCGTGCGCACATCGGCGGCCGTGCGGCCCGGTTTGACGGCGATGCTGAACGCAACCTCCAGCGTCAGCTCCGCGAATACTTGCAGCGGCGTCCCGATCGCCAGGCTGTCCAAGGTGGGCATCACCGACCCGTCGATCGAGTTCTCGATCGGCACGCAGGCGTAGGCGGCCGCGCCATCGCGGACCGCATCGAGGGCAGCGGGCGTGCTGTCGACCGGCGTCGGCCGCACATCGGCCGAGCTGTGCTGCGGAACCATGCCGGCGTCGATCATCTGCAGCAGCGCCGCTTCGGTGAAGGTCCCTTCGGGACCGAGATACGCGATGCCAGCCACGACCAAAACCCTATCGGGTCGTACGTCTTGCGCCGTTCGATCATCGCTAGTTAAGTTAGGCTTACCTCACTTCCAAGGACGGTCGACGATGACACTTGCCAACTGCCCGACACCGACGACGGCCGAGCGGATCCGCAGCACCTGCGTCCGGGCGGGCCAGGCGTTAATCGCCATTGAAGGCCCCGAGGGCGCTGAGCCGCTCACCACCCCCCTGCACCACCTGCTCGCCGACGGTTCATTCGCCGTGGCGGTGCCGGTCGACTGCGAGGGTGGTGGGACACAGGCCGTGTTGGAGTTGGCCGACTACGCGCCGCTGCCATTGCGTGAACCGGTGCGCTCGCTGGTCTGGATCCGCGGCCGGCTGCACCAGGTGCCGCTACCGACCGTGCACAGGCTGCTCGACCGGATCGCCGCCGAGCACCCGAACCCGGCGCTGCTGCAAGTACAGACCCCCAGATCCACCCCGGTGGCCGCTGGGGACACCCGCTATCTGCTGGCGCGGCTGGAGATCGAGTCGGTGGTGGCGGCCTATAAAAAAGACGGAGCGACCGGCGCCGAGGCCGTCGATGTGCGGACTCTGCTGGCTGCGCGTCCCGACCCGTTCTGTGCGTTTGAATCGTGCTGGATCCGGCACCTGGACACCGCCCATCAAGATGTGGTCGCCCGTTTGGCCGCCCGGCTGCCGGCGCGGCTGCGGCGCGGAGAGGTCCGCCCGCTCGGGGTCGACCGCTACGGCGTCCGGT
>NZ_JBAPPI010000463.1:0-1803 GCF_049280035.1 Mycobacterium sp.
GACCGTCATTATGCGGAGAATTGCCAACAAAGCCGTTCTGATTACCGGCGCCAACCGCGGCATCGGCCAGGCACTGGTGAAGGAGGCCGTGAATAGAGGTGCAGCCCGGGTGTATGCCGGCTCGCGCCAGGCCTTCTCACACACCGATGCGCGGGTGGTGCCCCTCACACTGGACATCACCGATTCGGGGCACATACAAAACGCCGTCGACGCAATCCCATCACTGGACGTGCTTGTAAACAATGCCGGCATCGCGCTGTATGACGACTTGAGCAATCCCTCGGTGCTCGGACAGCACCTCGCCGTGAACTTCTTCGGCACGTACGCCGTGACCCAGGCGTTTCTGCCGATGTTGATCCGTTCCGGCGGAGCCATTGTCAACAACCTATCGGTCAACGCGCTGGCTCCCTTACCGCTCATCCCCGCCTACTCAATCTCGAAAGCGGCGGCATTCAATTTCACCCAATCGTTACGCGCCTCTCTGGTGGAAAACGGTGTAAGCGTTCATGCCGTACTGACCGGCCCCACCGATACCGACATGACCAAGGGCCTCGACATTCCAAAGGCCACAACGCAATCCGTTGCACAGGCAATTTTCGACGGAGTCGACGCCGATGAGGAGGAGATCTTTCCCGACCCTATGTCGCAGTCCATTGCCCAGGGCTGGCGCCACGGCGCGGCCAAAGCCCTTGAGCGTCAATACGCCGAGCTGATCGCCGAGGCGGCGCGCGCGACGGAACGCGTGTAGTCAAGCCGAACGACACGATGTGCCCAAGCTTGCACAACCGTATGGTTGTAGAACTCGCCACGAACATGAGGAAATCGCGGTCAACCAATGCGTGGGGTTATCGACACGACCGCCCCCGTCACCATGGCCGCCAGAGTCAGCGGGAAGCGGACGTTCAGCGTCGCCAGGCCGGCCGTCAGGATGCCCAGGGTCCGACGCCGCCGACCTTCTCGATCGTGATGTGAGTCAGGTATCCGGCCGGTGAGCCGGGCGGCGGGAAACCGGTGCCAGGGCCGAAGATCGTCGTCGCGATCTCGTCGAGCAGTTCGGGCGCACCGCCCTCCTCGACACGTGCCGTGCCCTTGATCGAAAGATAAGGGGTCTGGGGCCCGCTGCGGTCGGTGGACACGATGGTCACCGCCACGCGGGGATCACGCCGGATGTTGCGGATCTTCAGATGTTCCTGCAGATGAGCGGTGACCAGCTCGTCGCCACCGTCGGCCGTACTCTGCACCGTCACCCAGACCACGCTGACCTGCGGGCTGCCATCGCGATTATTCGTGACCAGCGTTGCAGGGTCGGAACCGATGAGTTGGCGTGCGGTGTCGCTGAGTTTCATGATGTTCATTGCGTTCCTTATTCCGTCATGTTTCCGCGCATTTCGGGTGTCTATCCATACGACGAAGAAGCTGTGCGTAGACCGACAGCCCGACAACAAATCAACCGATTCGGCCCACCGACTCGGTCGCCGGGTGGGTGCTGGAGCAGCTCCGCTCCGGTCATGACACTCATCTCCTACCGGTGCAGAGGACGTGCGGTTCTGAAACTCTCACGGATATGAGCTGGAATCCGGATGACAGAGAATGGGTTCTGCTGCCCTTGCTGACAGTCGACGGCGGTCCGGTGCTCGCGCTCTACTCGTCGTTGATCGCCGAGCTGCTCCGCTCCGAGATTCAAGCCGGCCGTGCCGCCACCGACGACCCTGATCGACTGGCCGAAGTGATTGCCCGCCTTGCCACCTCGCTGGTGCTCACCCGCGATGGGACCTTCCGCCTCGACGATGCCGAGTCGATGCG
>NZ_JBAPPI010000464.1:0-3184 GCF_049280035.1 Mycobacterium sp.
CTTGTGGCCAGAGGATCAACCCGAGCGGGTGAAACAATGGAACACGTTGTTGAGCGGAACCATCGGCCAACGCGCGGGCGTGGGGATACTGGACCTGAACAAAAAGCTGTGCCCGGAAGGTGTCTACACCGCGAAAGTCGATGGCATCCAGGTGCGTAGCGACGGTGTGCACCTGACCTCCGAAGGCGTGAAGTGGCTAACGCCGTGGCTCGAGGAATCGCTGAGATAGTCGCAGCTAACTGCCGACGCGGCAGCTGATTTCCATACTGTCACTTTTGCGAGCAACGAAGTTCACACTCACATAGCCGTTCTCAGCGCTGCGGACATAGTCGAGGTAGGGCTGCGCGTCCGCCATCTCCGTGTTGTCGGCGACGACGAGGGCTCCTGGTGACAGATGCGGTTCGAGCAGGTTGATCACCGGGAGGTACAGCTCCTTCCAGCCGTCGAGCAGCACGAAACCGACCGGTCCGTCCAGGCCGGCAAGCGTGGAAAGTGCGTCTCCTTCAAGGATGGTGATCAGGTCGTCCAACCCGGTGTCGACAAAGGTCTGCTTCGCGGCGGCGATCTTGTCCGTGCTGAGCTCAGTGGTTACCACTCGGCCACTACCGTTGTCGCGCACCGCTGACGCCAGATGAAGCGCTGAAATACCAAACGACATACCAAATTCCACGATGGTCGCGGGTCGAGTTGCCCGAACCAACGAGTACAGCAATCGGCCGGCCTCCGGGGTCACCGGGATGTAGAAGGCACTCATCGCGTCGGCGCGCTCTTGGGCGGTCCTTACTGTAGACAGCGCATCTCGCATATCGCGCAACCGCGGCGTTTGTTCGTTCGTCTCGGCGTACATCCGGTCCAGGGCTGCTGCGACTCGTTGGTCGTGCAATGTATTGGGCATACCGCCGAGCCTAGGCGGCGCGGGCGGCAATTTGTCTGCTCCCCTGCGACTGGCCGCACTCGACGGACCCTTAGCTTGTGCGGTCTGAGCTGCACCGGCGCGGCGCCGACTGCAAACTTTTTTCCGATAATGTTTGACCTGCACCGCTTCCGATGCCAGGATGGACTAAGCAAGCACCTCGGTAGGTGAGGCGTCTGCATGGATATAGGCCACTGACCCCGAACGTCGAGAGACGCCCCGGGTCAGGACAGCTCCTCCCGGCTTAAGGGTTGAGCCCAAGTGGCTTCCGGAAGAACTCCGGATACGCCGTGCAGTGCCGAAGCTCCGACGAGGGGGTGCCGGTTCGTCCGCCAGCCGGCGGGCCCCAAAACCCCTTATGTGCGTGCACCTTGGGTGACACCCGCGTGTGTCCTGGCCGTGAGGAGGTGATGGGCGAGATGAGTCCGAGCGACAGTCCGCATCCGTATTCGAATTTTGTTTCGTCCCGATCCAGTCGCGGCATTCCTTCTGCCGCCTGAGCCTTTCTCGGATGCTACTTCGGTTGTGTCTGCGCGTATTTGGCATGCGGGGCAATCAGGTGTGCCCGAAACCCGCTCAGCGGTTGACAAGGTGTGTGGCAATCGGGCGGGCTCCCACAGGAGACGAGCATGGAATTTCTTGTTGCACAGGCAAATCGAGGAGGCAGTGATGGCCAGGCCTAATCCGGAGCGCCAGATCCACCGCGCGTGCGGAGATGTCCGTGCTGCTCTTCTCCAGGCGCTGGAGTTGCTCTCGGAAAGCACGGTCCCCAGCGCCGGCTGCGATGACATGTTCAGGGCCTTCAGCGAATTAGGGCGTGTCCAGCGTCATGTCGCCGTTGCGCTGCACGCCGCCAACTTGCTCGACCAGATGGTGGGCCTTCCGGAAGAGCAGCGCCCGCCCTGGTCGTATTACCGCGGCCGGATTGGCAAAAAGCCGTTGTATGTGCTGAATTCCGGCGACGGTGATCACGGCTTCGCAAGGCGGGCGTCCGCCTCCTAGCGACAGTTACCGCTGCTGACACGTTCGACGCGGATGCGCTGCGTCGCGCGTCGGGCTGCGCATGCCCTGACCCCGGCGCGTCCGCAACATTCCTGATGGTGGTCAAGGTCGTCCAGGCTGGCATCGGCTGAGGAGAATATCAGGGCAGCAGAACGATTTTGCCATGGGTGTGCCGCTGCTCGAGCTCTGCGTAAGCGTCGGCGACCCGGTCCAGCGGGTAGGTGGCGGCGACGTCGAAGTCGACTGCGCCGGAGGCGATCAGGTCCGCAATTTCGGTCAACACCGCAGGCGTCGACGCCTCGGCGCTGCCCTCGGTCTTCGCGCCGACCTCGGCGGCTTTCGCGAAGGAGATGATGGTGTCGATGCGTTCGGGCGGCACATCGAGGTCGACGGCGAGCTGAACGTAGTCCGGTCCGAACAGGTCGATGAAGGCGTCGATCCCGTCCGGCGCGGCCTCCCGCAACCGTTCGGCCAACCCGTCGCCGTATTCGACCGGGACGACGCCGTGAGCGCGCAGCCACTCGGCGTTGCTTGCCGACGCGATGCCCAGCACCCGCACGCCGCGGAGCGCCAACAACTGGACGACCAGGCTACCCACTCCGCCGGCCGCGGCAGAGACTGCGACCGTCTCGCCCGGCTGCGGCGCCACCGAGCGAACTGCCGCGTAGGCAGTGGCACCGACGACGTAAAGAGAGCCGGCGGCCTCCCAGCTCAGCTGGGGGGGCTTGTGGATCAGCTGGTCGACCGGGACAAGGGTATGGGTGGCGTGGCTGGAACGCTGGAAACTGAATCCGAGCACCTCATCTCCGACGGCGAAATCGCTTACCCCGTCCCCGACCTCGACGACAACGCCGGCCAGGTCGCTGCCCTCGCCCGAGGGAAACGTGGCGGGGAACTGCTCACGCATTGCGCCGCTGCGGATGGCCGCCTCACCGGGATTGATCCCGGCGGCCCGAACCTCGACTAGCACCTCGCCCTCACCGGGCGCGGGCACATCGATATCGGCCACGTACAGGACATCGCGCCCGCCGTAGCCGTCGAAACGGACCGCGCGGGCTTTGGTTGCTGTCATGCTGAACTCCTTTTTGGTATGTGGCTTTAAGGCCGAGTCGCCAGCAGCCCGAGATGTTCCAGATCGGCGACGTATTTCTCGATCAAGGGAGCTGACAGATGCGGAATATCCTTGTCTGCACCGATTTTCGCTGCCTGTACGGCGTCGCGGAACACCTCCGTGGGTGCGGGCGCACCCAGCAGCGGCTGCTCCGGTTT
>NZ_JBAPPI010000465.1:0-18539 GCF_049280035.1 Mycobacterium sp.
GGCTCTTCAACGCCGCAGCGGAGTGGACGTGCTCGCGGTGCCGGCCGACGGGCTGACCGCCGAGGTGTTGTTGGTGGCGGTCGGGGCGTTCGCGTCGACGGGCCTGGCGGTGGCCGAGCGGCTGCGCAACCAGGGCATCGGCGTGACGGTGATCGACCCGCGCTGGGTACTGCCGGTTTCGGATGTGGTGGCCGAATTGGCGGTTGCGCACAAGCTGGTTGTCACGATGGAAGACAACGGCGTCAACGGCGGCGTCGGTTCGGCGGTGTCAGCGGCGTTGCGGCGCAAAGAGATCGACGTGCCGTGCCGCGATGTCGGACTGCCGCAACAATTCTTCGATCACGCCTCGCGGCCAGAGGTGCTCGCCGAAGCCGGTTTGACTGAGCAGGACGTGGCCCGGCAGATCACCGGCTGGGTGGCGGCGCTGTCCGGCCTGTCCGGTGACGATGAGGGCCGGGACGGCCCGCTGAGGAGCCGGACAATCGGCCTGTCCGGTGACGATGCGGGCCGGGACGGCCCGCTGAGGAGCCGGACAATCGGCCTGAGCAATGGTGTTGAGTCCGCAGCGGAGATCAGCGAGCACCTGGACTAGCGAACTCTTGTCGCCGAGATCGACGGCAGCGTCATGCCTACTCGAACTTTTGCGCGCTGCTGTCGATTTCGGTGGAGTCAAGAGGTTTCAACGCTTCAGCCAGCGCCGGCACCACCAGCTCACGTTGCCAACCGCGGGCCTGGCCGGCGGCCAGGAATGCGTCAATCGCCGTTGCCGGATTGTCGGCGCCCTCCCAATCCCAGCACAGCCGTCGCACCAGATCGGGCGAGACCAGGTTCTCGGTCGGCACCAAGACTTGCTCGGAGAGTTCGCGCAGCGCAGCGCGGGCGGCGTCCAGTCGCGCCGCGGCCTCCGGTCTGCGCTTGGGCCAGCGTGCCGGCGGGGGTGGCCCGTTAGGCAGTTCGGCCTCCTCCGGCGGACCGGAGGCTTCCCGCGCTGATTTCAGCGCCGCCAACCATGTCGCGGCGTTACGGCGTTGCCGGGGACCGCCGAATATCGGCAGGGCGATCAACTCGTCGCGGGTCTTCGGGTCGGCGGTGGCGGCATCGATGATCGCCGAGTCGGG
This sequence comes from Mycobacterium sp., assembly GCF_049280035.1. Lineage (GTDB taxonomy): Bacteria > Actinomycetota > Actinomycetes > Mycobacteriales > Mycobacteriaceae > Mycobacterium. Next base: position 1,119 of record NZ_JBAPPI010000465.1, read on the forward strand.
CAAGATGCGCCCCGGGGCGATATCGCGGCGTTGCGCGATTTCGTCTCGCACAGTCCACAATTCACGAACCGCCGCCAGGCCGCGCTGGTTGCGCACTTTATGGATACCGGACGTGCGTCGCCAGCGGTCCCGGCGGGTCGTCGGCGGCGCCTCACCCACGGCCCGCAGGTAGTCGAATTCCTCTGCGGCCCAACCTGTTTTGCCCTGCTCAGCCAGCACGCCCGCGATCGCGTCCCGTAGTTCGATGAGGACTTCCACGTCGAGGGCCGCGTAGTTCAGCCACGCTGGCGGCAGCGGACGCTTTGACCAGTCCGCAGCGCCATGACCTTTGGCCAGACCCACGCCGAGCAGCCGTTGTGCCTCGGCCGCCAGGTTGACCCGGTCGAAGCCGGCCAACCGTCCGGCCAGCTCGGTGTCATACAGCGCCGGCGGTCGCATGCCGACCTCGGCCAGGCACGGCAGGTCCTGATCGGCCGCGTGCAGAATCCACTCGTCTTCGGCGAGCACTTCGGCGACAGGCCGCAGCACGGTCAGCGGGTCGCCGCCGTGGCTGACCGGATCGATGAGCACGGTGCCGGCGCCTGCCCGGCGAATCTGAATCAGGTAGGCGCGGTTGGAGTAACGAAATCCCGAAGCCCGTTCGGCATCGACCGCGAACGCGCCATGGCCGCCGGCCAGTAGTTCTGCGGCGGCAGCGATCTCGGCCGCGGACGTCGAAAGGTCGGGCACACCGTCGGCGGGCGCAAGCAGCGGCGTTACGTCAGGTTCCGCGCTTTCCGGCGTTTCGGCTGTCGCCTCGACCATCTCAGACGCGGGACCGGGTGCCCAAATCCGTCACCCCGACCGGTGGCAGCCCCGCAGCATGCTCGAGCACCTCGCAAAATGCCTCGACGTGTGTACCGATGTCCGGGGTGATCGCTGTCCAGGACGCGCGCAGCTCCAGCTGATGGGCGCGTGGCGGTCCGGAGATGTCCCCATAGCGCACCGAGCTGGTGGCGGTGACGGTGCCACCGAGCGCGGTGACCTGGTCGGCGCGCTTGTCCAGCGCTTCGACCAGCCAGCTCCACGCCACCTCCGGCAGCAACGGGTCGACGGCCTCGCTGGAGTCCAGATCGGCCTGGATGTAGGCGACCAGCCGCATGGTGCCGTCCCACGCGTCGGCCCCATCCGGGTCGTAGAGCAGGATCAGCCGACCGAACGCGTCACCGTCGGACTGCTCCGACACGATGTCGACCTCGGGACGTTTGACCTCGGCGCCCAGCGCGTAGCTGTACGGCGCGAGACGCTGTGGCGGCCGGATGGGGCCCAGCTCGATCTCCGATCGCACGCTGGCACCACTCATCGCCGCGACCGCGTCGCGGAACGGGACCGGTTCGGCTGAGCTCACAAGGGCCGCTCCTCCTCATCGCGCCGCCCCGCATCGTCGCAGGCGGGGGCACGACCTCTGACGCTAGACCTATCTGCGGACACGCGGAAAAAGGCGCGCCGTTTAGGGCGAGTCGGCCGCGAAACGAGCTGGCCGCTTCTCGCGGTGAGCGGCTAGACCCTCGGCGACGTCAGGGCCGCCGAACCCCAGAAACTCCAGGCCAAGGGAGGTTTCGAAGGCGGGCGCGAACATCCGGTACCAGTGGTTGAGGCTGTGTTTGGTGAAGCGGATCGCCGACTGCGCGCCTTGCGCCAGGTCCGCCGCGATGCGGGTGGCGGTGCCGAGCACTTCGTCGTCGTCCACACAAATCGACACCAGCCCGATCCGTTCCGCCTCCGCGCCGGACAGCGCCTCACACGTGAGCAGGTAGTACTTGGCCTTGGCCATGCCCACCAGCAGTGGCCAGCAGATGGCCGCGTGATCGCCCGCGGCTACCCCCAGCTTGGTGTGGCCGTCGATGATCTTGGCGGTTCGACCCGCCACCGAGACGTCGGCGAGCAGCGCCACCACCAGACCCGCACCGACTGCCGCGCCGTGAATCGCCGAAACCACCGGCTTGTCGCAGTTGACCATGTTGAGCACCAGATCGCGGGCCTCGCGCATGATGCGCAGCCGCTCGGGGAACGCACCTATGGTCTCGTCGATCAGGTCGAAGCTGCCCCCGGAGGAGAACGCTTTGCCCTCGCCGCGGACCAAGACGACGCGCACGCCGGGGTCGCGACCGATCACCGGCCAGATGTCGGCGAGATCGCGGTGCATCTGCGGTCCGACCGAATTCAGCCCGGGAGCATCGAGAATCAGGTTCAGCACCCCTTCTTGACCAGGCTGGTCGGCGCGTTCGATTCGTAGGCTTGGAAACTCGTCGTAGCTGACTTCTGGGTGGCGAACTGGCATGTTAGGCAGGTTACGCACGCCTCTTTTGCGCAACACCGCCGGCCGCTGAGGCAGGGGATCGTCCCTGACGAACCGCGTCAACCACTGGTCGTGGGAGCATTGGACCCGATGAGTACCCGTCGCACGCTGCCCGACTCGCCGTACCTGGCCGCGGCCACCGGTCGCAAGCCGCACCGGGTCCCGGTGTGGTTCATGCGTCAGGCCGGCCGATCGCTGCCGGAATACCGTGCGCTGCGGGCATGCAGCAGCATGATGGACGCCTGCTTCGACGCCGAGCTGATCGCCGAGATCACCCTGCAGCCGATACGCCGCCACGACGTCGACGCCGCGATCTTGTTCTCCGATATCGTGGTGCCGCTGCGCGGCGCCGGTGTCGACCTGGACATCGTCCCTGACGTCGGACCAATCATTGCAGCGCCGGTGCGCACCGCCGCTGATATCGATGCATTGAAACCCCTTGAGCCGCAACGTGTTCAACCGGTATCGGATGCGATCGCGCTGCTCGTGCAGGCGCTGGGCGATGTTCCGCTGATCGGGTTTGCCGGTGCGCCGTTCACGCTGGCGTCCTATTTGGTCGAGGGCGGTCCGAGCCGCCACCACGCCCGCACCAAGGCGATGATGCTGGCCGAGCCGACCTGCTGGCATGCGCTGATGGAGAAGCTGACCGACCTCACCATCGCGTTTCTGCGGGTCCAACTCGACGCCGGGGTGGATGCAATTCAAGTGTTCGATTCGTGGGCGGGTGCGCTGTCGCTTGCCGACTACCGGCGCTATGTGCTGCCGCACAGCGCGCGGGTGTTCGGCACGCTGGCCGACCGCGGCGTCGCGATGACGCACTTCGGGGTCGGCACCGCCGAACTGCTGGGTGCCATGTCGGAGGCGGGTGCAACGGTCATCGGCGTGGATTGGCGAACGTCGCTGGTCGACGCGGCCGCCCGGATCGAAACCGGTACCGCGCTGCAGGGCAACCTCGATCCGGCGGTGTTACTGGCCGGCTGGCCGGCGGTGGAGCAGGCCGCCCGCGCGGTGGTCGACGACGGACGAAACGCGGTGGACGCCGGCGCGGCCGGGCACATTTTCAACCTCGGGCACGGGGTGCTGCCGGAAACCGACGCGCAAGTTCTCACCGACCTGGTGTCACTGGTTCACTCGTTATGACCTCCTCGTATTGTGTTGTTGGCGGCGGTATTTCGGGCCTGACAGCGGCCTACCGGTTGCGGGTGGCCCTCGGCGACGAGGCGAGCATCACGCTGTTCGACCCGGCCGACCGGCTTGGCGGGGTGCTGCGCACCGAGCAAGTCGGCGGGATTCCCGTGGACGTCGGCGCCGAGGCGTTCGTGGTACGCCGCCCCGAGATGCCGGCGCTGCTAGCCGAACTGGGCATGGCGAACCGGCATGTCGGGACCACCGGAGCGCGCCCGCTGATCTACAGCCAGGATCGGCTGCATCCACTGCCGCCGGCGACGCTCAATGGCATTCCGTCGTCTGCGGAGTCGATGGCCGGACTCGTGAACGACGCCACCCTCGCGCGTATCGCTTCCGAGCCGAGTCGTCCCCTTCACTGGCAGCCCGGCGGCGATCCCGTCGTGGCCGACCTGGTCGCCGACCGGTTCGGCGAGCAGGTGGTGGCCCGGTCGGTGGATCCGATGCTTAGCGGGGTGTACGCGGGATCGGCGGCGACCATCGGCGTTCGCTCGGCTGCCCCGACCCTGGCGGGAGCTCTCGACGCCGGCGCCGCCCACCTCACCGACGCGGTCCGTCAAGCGTTGATGAGCGTCACCGCAGGCCCGGTATTCGGCTCGGTGGGCGGCGGTTACGCGGTGCTGGTTGACGAACTGGTCCGTCGCAGCCGGCCGAATTGGGTACCGGCGGCGGTGGACGGTATCGAAGCCATTGAAGCTCCTGCCGGCGGCTGGACGCTGCACGACGACGCCGGTGGCCAGTGGCGTGCCGACGCGGTAATCCTGGCCGTCCCGGCTGCACGCCTGGTCGGGCTGGTCGACCGCATCGCGCCACGCACCGCCGCCGCGGCCAGTCGCGTCGCCAGCGCGTCCTCGGTGGTGGTTGCGATGGCCGTGCCGCGCGGTATCCGCTTCCCGCAGAATTCCGGCGTGCTGGTAGCCAGCGGAGAACGGTTGCACGCCAAGGCAATTACGTTGTCGTCGCGAAAGTGGGGACGGCGTACCGATGTGGAGCTACTGCGACTTTCGTTCGGCCGGTTCGGCGATGAGGTAGCCCGCCGCGCGTCCGACGACGAACTGCTGGCGTGGGCGATACAGGACCTGGCAGACGTTTTCGGGCTGGCGGTCGACCCGGTGGACGTCTGCATTCGGCGCTGGCTGGAGGCGATGCCGCAGTACGGGCCTGGCCATCGCGACTTGGTCGCCGAGCTGCGCGCAGGCCTGCCGCCGACCGTGGCGGTGGCGGGCAGTTACCTCGACGGTATCGGGGTGCCGGCCTGCATCGGCGCGGCCGGCCGCGCCGTCACCGGCGCGATCCGGGCGGTCGAAACCTCCGTGGCACGATAGTTGTCATGGCCCGGTTGGACTACGACGCGCTAAACGCCGCTGTTCGGTACCTGATGTTCTCGGTGTTCTCCGTCCGCCCCGGGGCTCTCGGCGACGATCGGGATGCCAGAGAAGAGGTGATTGACGAGACCGCGACCTTTTTCAAGCAGCGCGAAGAGCACGGCGTTGTGCTGCGCGGTCTCTACGACGTCGCGGGCTTGCGGGCAGACGCCGATTTCATGATCTGGACGCACGCCGAACGCGTCGAAGCGCTGCAGGCGACCTATGAGGATTTCCGACGTACCACCACACTCGGCCGGGCGTGCACGCCGGTGTGGAGCAGCGTGGCGCTGCACCGGCCGGCGGAGTTCAACAAGAGCCACATCCCGGCATTTCTGGCCGGCGAGGAGCCGGGCGCCTACATCTGCGTCTACCCCTTCGTGCGGTCCTACGAGTGGTATCTGCTACCCGACGAGGAACGCCGGCGCATGCTCGCAGAACACGGCATGGCGGCCCGGGAATACAAGGACGTCCGGGCCAACACCGTGCCGGCTTTCGCGCTCGGCGACTATGAGTGGATCCTGGCCTTCGAGGCCCCTGAGTTGCACCGCATCGTCGACCTGATGCGGGAACTGCGGGCCACCGACGCACGACGGCATACCCGCGAGGAGACGCCGTTTTTCACCGGGCCGCGGGTGCCGGTCGAGCAGCTGGTCGCCGCGCTGCCATGAACCAACCAGCACCGACCGATCCGAGCCGCTTTGAAGAGATGTACCGCGATCAGCGGGTCTCGCACGGCTTGCCGGCGGCCACACCGTGGGACATCGGTGGCCCGCAACCGGTCGTCCAGCAACTGGTCGCGCTGGGCGCGGTCAAGGGCGAGGTCCTCGACCCAGGCACCGGCCCGGGCCACCACGCCATCTACTACGCGTCAAAGGGCTACTCGGCCACCGGCATCGACGCCTCGCCGGCCGGCCTGGAGCGGGCCGAGGAGAACGCCCGCAAAGCAGGAGTGTCGGTGAACTTCCAATTGGCCGACGCGACCAAGCTGGACGGTCTGGAGAACCACTTCGACACCGTCGTCGACTGCGCCTTCTACCACACCTTTTCGACCGAGCCGGAGCTGCAGCGGTCGTATGCGCGCGCGTTGCATCGCGCTACCAAACCCGGGGCGCGGCTGTACATGTTCGAATTCGGCGCCCACGACGTCAACGGCTTTCGGATGCCGCGATCGCTGTCCCAAGACGACTTTCGGCGGGTGTTCCCCGACGCCGGTTGGGAGATCACCCATCTGGGTCCGACCACGTACCAGGTCAACATGAGCGTGCAAACCTTCGAGATGATGCTTGCCCGCAACCCCGATCAGGCTGAGCAAATCAAGCCACTACTGGAGCGGTTCCGGGTCATCGAACCGTGGCTGACTAACGGCAGGGCGCACGCCCCGTTCTGGGAAATGCACGCGACTCGGCTGGACTGATCGGCGACGAGACTTAAACGGTTGCGAATGCGCCCGGCGTGTCGTCGCAATGATTTCAGTGTCGCGAAATCAGCCAGCCACCAGGCGCAGACAGATCGAATTGATGCAGTAGCGCTGGTCGGTCGGAGTGGGATAGCCCTCTCCGGCGAACACGTGGCCCAGATGACTGTGGCAGTTGGCGCACAACACCTCGGTGCGGATGGCGCCCATCGAATGGTCAGACCGCAGTATTACCGCATCGGAGTTCGCCGGATCGAAGAATGACGGCCAGCCGCAATGGGATTCGAACTTCTCGGAGCTGCGGAACAGTTCGGCGCCGCAGGCCCGGCACTCGTAGACGCCGGTGGTCTTGGTGTCGGTGTACTCACCGGTGAACGGGCGCTCGGTGCCGGCCCGTCGCAGCACCGCAAACTCGTCGGGCGTGAGTTTCTGGCGCCACTCGTCGTCGGTCAGTTGCACGTGCGGCTGTGGGGTCATGCGCCACTCCTCCTCATCGCTTCGCTCTGCATCGTCGTGGCGCGGGAGCACTCATGCATCCACGCTAGCGCGCTCACGCTTGGCCGTCAGCCATGCCGGGTCGATGCCGTTGTCCAGCCGGTTCTCGGCTTTGGCATCCAGGTAGCGGAAGTAGAGCACGGTGAACACCACGATCAGCAGTAGCGACCAGCCGTAGGTGATCTTCAGGTATTCCAGCGGCCGCCCGATATACATCCAGTTGAACAGCAGCCAGCGATCCATCGTCAAAAAGCCGTAGATGCCCAGCCACGCCGGCCAGTTGCGAATCACCGAGTCGGGCAATACGACCGTCATCAGGAACGGGAACAGCATCATCGAGTAGTAGCCCTGGGACAGCGACAGCACCAGCCACGACCACAGCAGCAGCACGCCCGACGATGTGGTGAACCAGAACAGCGGGTCGCGGGTGCGGTAGTAGCGGTACAGCAGCCACAAGCTGCCCATGGCGAGCAGTGTGAACAGGATTCGCAACAGCAGGATCAGCCAGAAAGGCAGTCCGAAGTACACGCCGTTGCCTTCAATCGAGCTGTTGAAGTAGTCACGGACGCCGAGCGTGTAGGGCAGCGTGCGGGTAAAGAAGTCCATCGGGTGCTTGACCAGCGGAAGCGCGGCCAGATTGAACGCCACCGGCACCACGATGGCAGCCGCCACCGCGCGCCACTGCCGGTTCAGCAACGGTAACAGCAGCAGCGGCGCCAGCACCGGTTTGACCACCAGCGCCAGGCCGATCGCGATGCCCGCCCACCACTGATGGGCGTCCCCGCCGGTCTTGGAGCCGTTGAGCAGCCATCGCAAAAACAGCACCTCAAGCAGCAGGATGACACCGTTGATGTTGGTGAAAACCAGTGTGTTGGTGACGGATTCGGTGCAGAACATCGCCAGCAGCAGCGCCGGGGCGGCCACCGAAGTCAGCTTGAAGTTGAACATCCGCAGTAACACGTACCCGGCCAGGACGATGGCGGCGCTGTTGCACGCGATGAACAAGTAGCGCGACTCCGCGATTGGCAGATAGCCAAAGGGCGCCATGAGCAACGTGCCGCCGGGGGGATACAGGTAGTGCGGGTCGACGTAGTCGAAATGCTCGTTGTAGAACTCCTTGCCTTGCCAGAAGTTCGACAGCGCGCGGTAAACCGGCGCGAAATCGTCGGTGATATTGCCGTTGGTGGTCACCACGATGGTGCGGTGGATTACTGCCAGGATGGCCACCGGCCACAGCACCGAACGCAGCGCAGTCGCCGTACTCGGCGCGGCGGTGCGGGGACCGAACGTTGCCTGCGCCCAATCGCGCAGACCGCCACGAGGGGAGTCAACTGCCGTCACGAGCGCACCGTACACGGGCAATCGCTGCAGCGATCAGGCGGGACAGTAGGTGTCGGTCGACGGCAACTGGCCGCTGTCCAGGTAGCCGATCAGCGGCGGAACTGCGCATGAGGAGTAGATGCTGGCGCCGTGGCCGATCCCTTGCCACATCGCCCGCTTGCTGGCTGCGGTGGCGTTGATGATGGTGGCAGCGGTGGCCGAGACGCCTTCCGACCCGACGATCGGGTCGTCCTGCACGCCCATGAGAAGCACGTTGATTTTGAGAACCTTCGGTGGCGGCGGCGGCGTCGTGCTCGGCCAGGAGACGCATTTGACCAGATTGAGTGCACCGACAGTGCCGAACTGGGGGTAGAGCTTGCCCCAGGAGACGACCAGCTCCCGTATCCGATCGGGTGTGGGGCGGTTGAGCGCGTCACTGCATGAATTGACGAACTGCCCGTCGGTGCCGGTGATGCCCGCTGCCCGGTTGGCCAGGCTGGTCAGCAGATTGGTGTCACCGGAGCGCGCGGTTGCGAGTGCGGTGGCCAAGTCGTTGGTGGTGCTTACCCGGTCACCGGTGGGGTAGCCCAGCGCAGTGCTGATGGCGTTGGCAAGGGTGGCCACCGATATACCCCCGAGGCCGTGGCCGGCGCGGGCGTCGGCCAGCAGCGAGTTCACCGCGGCTTTGGGGTCGGGGCCCAGCGGGCAGTTCACCGCCGCGCATTGCGCGGCGAATGCATCCAGTGCCGATTGCTGCCCTTTGACCTGTTGCTCGGCGGCCGCTTCGGCGCCCACGCCCAACGCGATCGGGGAATCGAGGACCAGCCTGGCGACCTTGTCGGGATGCGAGCTTGCGTAGGACAGCGCAACCTGGGCGCCGCTGCCGATGCCGATCAGCGCCAGCGCGGGCACGTCCCACATACTGCGCAGTCGCTCGATGTCGGTGGCGGCGTGTGTGTCGTCGTAGGCGGAGTCGCCAGGCGCGATGGTGTCGGTGCAGCTGGTAGTGGCGTTCTGCACGATGTCCGCGAGGTTGGCGACGGGATCGTTGCCGGCCTGGAACTGCGCCTGGTCGCGGATCTCCTGGCGGTCGAACTGATCGAGGCAGTCGACCGGGCTCGACGTGCCCATGCCGCGGCGGTCGACGGCGACGATGGGGTGCTTTTCCAGCACGTCGGCGCCGGCGCGCGCCAGCCACACCGGCAGCTGCAGCGACGAGGGCAGATCCGAGCCGGTGGTGAAGACCAGCGGACCGGCATCGTGCGGAGTCTTTACCGAGCGGGCGCGCACCACACCGATGCTCAGCGTGCCGGCCGCGCCGTTGACCGGGTCGAGGTCGGCGTCGTAGCTTGCGCAATCCAGCTTGACGCCAGGTGCCGGGGGGACCGCGGCGTCGCTGAATTCCTTCGTCGTGCAGTCACGCCACGACAAGTCGTTCTTGGGCGCGGCGATCGGGGGCGGACCGTTAGCCGGCTTCGCCGTGGTCGCCTTGCCCTGCGGCCGGGCGCCCGCGTTGGTGGCGAAGCGCGGGTTGGCGGCCAAGCCAGGCGCACAGCCGGCCAGCAACCCAATCACCACGATCAATGACGTGGCGATTGCGGCGTGCCGGCTCATGCCGACCACAGTAGCGATTGCCCGACTTCTCCTCGGGCCGAACCGGCCCGCATCGTCGTCGGGCGAGCCATTGCTCGGGTCCTGCGCAGCGCCTCATCGGGCCGTCGGCCCGCATCGTTGCCGCGCGGCGCGACTCAGGCTTTGACATAGCGGGTGTACAGGTAGCCGCCCTCGTCGGTGAGGATGTGCGCGCAGCGCATCTCGGTCAGCACCTGTCCCGGGCCCGTGGCGATGCGGCCGGCCAGACCGCCGACCAGGCTCGGCGCGATCGTCAGGCACAGTTCGTCGAGCAGGCCGCGCTCGACGAACGAACTGAACAGCATGGGACCGCCCTCGGTCAAAACCCGGAACAGGCCGCGATCGGCCAGCGCCGCCAGCACCGCGGCTTCGTCGACCCGGTCGGGGTCGTCGGCCGAGCACTCGACCACCTCGGCGAGGCCGGCGAGCCCGCTCCGGGTCTGGTCGGCCACCGCCACGCAGGTGCACACCAGCGGCGGCACCTCGGTGCGGGTGAACACCGGCATATCCCGGTCCAGGCGGCCGGATTTGGTGACGATTGCCAGTTGTGGAACCTCGCTCTGCCCGCAGGCGTGGCGGCGTTGGCGCTGCGCGACGCTCGGGCGCGCGCCCGAGTAGCCCTCAACGCGTACCGTTCCCGCGCCGACCAGGATCACGTCGGCAAGTTCACGTAGCTGGTTGAAGACCGCGCGGTCGCCGGGCCCGCCCAGTCGACCGGTGGTGCCGCCGACGGTGGCGCCACCGTCGAGGCTGGCGATGAAGGTCGCCCGAAGCCAAATCCTGTTCAGCTCGGTCGGGTAGCCGTAGAGCTCGGGCAGTTCGCCGCCGTCGAGTTCGCGGACCGAGCCGAGCAGTCTCAGCTGCTTCCCGCCGGCTTGGTTCCCAGCGTGGTCAGGCATGGGCATGATTGGAGCACGTCGGTAGGGTGCCTGCATGCACGGCCCCACCTCCGCGGATGCCAGCGGCGGAGTTGCTCGTCTGGTCGATCGGCAGCCGACCGTGTCACCCGAACGGCTGATCGCCCAGTTGACACCCCCGCCGACCTTCGCCGAGGTGAGCTTCGCCAGCTATCACCCCGACCCGGCCGAGCCGACGCAGTCCGCCGCCGTGTCGGCTTGCCAGCAGTTCTGTCGGCAGGCCGTCGAGCGCCGCGCCGGCCGCAAGAAGCTGTTCGGCCGGCGAGAAGTGTTGCCGGGTGTCGGGCTGTACCTCGATGGTGGTTTCGGTGTCGGCAAGACGCATCTGCTGGCCGCTGCCTACCGTCAGCTGCCTGATGAGTTGCCTGATAAAAAAGCCCACCCCAAGGCTTTTGCGACGTTCATGGAGCTGACCCAGCTGGCCGGTGTGTTCGGCTTCACCGAATGCATTGACCTGCTCGGGGATTACACGCTGGTGTGTATCGACGAGTTTGAGTTGGACGACCCGGGAAACACCACGCTGATATCCCGGCTGCTTTCCCAACTTGTCGAGCGCGGTGTGTCGGTGGCGGCGACGTCCAACACGCTGCCTGAGCAGCTGGGGGAGGGGCGTTTTGCGGCGCAGGATTTCCTACGTGAAATCAACACGCTGGCAGCCATTTTCGACGTCGTCCGGATCGATGGACCCGACTACCGGCACCGCGAGTTGCCGCCTGCGCCCCAGCCGCCCACTGACGAACAAGTCGCCGCGCGCGCCGCGACTGTCCCGGGTGCGACGCTCGACGACTTCGACGCGCTCTGCGCCCATCTGGCCACCATGCACCCGTCGCGGTATCTAACGCTGATCGAGGATGTGACGGCGGTGTTCCTGACCGGAGTGCACGCCATCGAAGACCAGAACGTGGCACTGCGGCTGGTGGCGCTGACCGACCGGCTCTACGACGCCGGCATCCCGGTGTTGGCTTCCGGGGAGAAGCTGGACCGCGTCTTCAGCGAGGAGATGCTGGCCGGTGGCTTCCGGAAGAAGTATCTGCGGGCCACGTCGCGGCTGCTGGCCCTGACTGCCGCCGTCACCGCTTAGAGCTGTCGCACCATCACGTAGTCGTTTTCAGTACCTGCGCCCAACTGAAATGTTCTGACGCCGTTGACGGTAAAGCCGCACTTTTTGTAAAACCGTTGTGCGCGAGCGTTTTTCTGATTGACGCCCAGCCACACACAGCCGGCGCCGCATTCGGCGGCGGCGTCGAGCGCGGCCTTCATCAGTGCCGTCGATAGGCCCGAGCCGTGATGATCCGGCAGCACATAGATCTTCGACAGCTCGACGGCTGGTCGAACACGCACGGCGCGCTGCACCTCCGGATCGTCGCCGACTCCGCGAATCAGCATGGCGTAACCGACAATCCGATCGTCGTGGCTCGCGGTGAAAATCAGCCGTTGCGGATCGGCCAGATACTCGGCGAAGCGCGCGTCGGACAGGTTGGCGTCGACGAACGCCGCGATGTTCGCATGGGTGACCGACGGAGGACACGCCAGCGGGAAAGTGCGTGCGGCGACCCCGGCCAACTCGGCGATGTCAACGGAATCCGCCGTGGCGGGGCGCACCGTCAAAGACGCGGCTAGAGGTTCCACTGCGCCAAGTGATAGCCCGTCTTCTTGTCCAGCAGCACGACGTTGGAGACCGGGTCGCGGTAGGCCTCCCAATACACGCCGCCGCGAACGATCGAGCCCGCCGGTGCGTTCGTCAGCGCGGCATCCAGTGCGTCGGGCGCGTCGGACGGGCGGGACTTATAGGCGTCGCCGAACGGGGTTACCCCGTCGAAGGTGAAATCGGTGAGCATCTGGTGCGGGTTCGGCACCCGGACCGCGTGGATTGCCACGTCCGCGCGCACTACCGCGCTGTCCGGGAAGCTCTTGACCGGGATGCCGACACGGTTGTAGCCGAACCCCGGCGGCGGGTCGACCGGTTGGACGCTGCTCACCGTGATATCGGCGATCATCTTTCCGGTGTCGACCCGCAAGGTGTCACCGAGGTGGCCGATCGGCGCGTCACCCGCTGATGCGCGCGGGATCCCGAGCAGGGTGGCGGCGAAGACGGTGACCAACACGAGTAGGCAGCGGCGCATCTTTTCTCCTCTGGGCCGGCCTGTATGACTCTCGCATGATGGCACACCGCGGAGTCTGCGTCGCCGGGTTGCGCAACGCTGCGGTCAGTTCTTCTGCCGGGCCACCAGGGATTCCAGCACAGCAGTCAGATCGGTTTCGACGCGGTCCTTGTCGATGCCCGCCCGGTGCAGCGGACCGCTGCCGTCCTCCAGTTCGAGCAGCGCGAGCAGCAGATGCTCGGTTCCGATGTAGTTGTGGCCCAAGCGAAGTGCCTCACGGAAGGTCAGCTCGAGTGCTTTGCGGGCCGGACCGCTGAACGGAATCAGCTGCGGCGGATTGGCGATGGCCGATGGCAGCGTGATCGCTGCACGAACAGATTCGGGGTCGACCTGCTGCGCGGCCAGCAGCTTGCTGGCCAGCGCGTCCGCGTCGCTCAGCACGCCCACCAACAGATGATCGGGGGTGATTTCGGCGTTGTGTGCCTCGCATGCGGCGTTTTGAGCGGCGATGACGACGTTGCGGGCCCGGGGGGTGAAGCGTTCGAATCCCTGGTTCGGGTCGAGTGAGGTGGCCTCGGCCCGCAGCACGAACCGCTTCTGTGCTGCTTGCTTGGTGACACCCATGCTCTTGCCGATGTCAGTCCAGGACGCTCCCGATCGGCGCGCTTGATCGACGAAGTGCCCGATCAGGTGGTCGGCGACCTCGCCGAGGTGTTCGGCCGCCAAGACGGCGTCGCTGAGCTGGTCGAGCACGTCGGCGTGCACCTGCTTGATGGCGTTGATCAGCTCGTCGAGTCGAACGGGGTGGGTGATCGGTGTGGGCCCGGCGGCGGAGTCTGTCATGCCGTCAACGTTAGGTTGACGGCTGCGTTTCGTCAACTATGGGTTGACGTGCAGCTTTTGCGAGCGGTGCTCACTTAGCCCTTCGAGTAGCCGCGCCGCACGGTGCGATCCAAGATGCCCAGCGTGGCCCGCAATGCGAGCTCGGAAATCACCGGAAAAATGTTGGCCTCGCGCCACTGATCGTTGATCTGGGACCAGTCGTAGAACGACGTGACGAGGGTGCCTTCGCCGGTCTCGTCGGGTTCGAGGCGGTACCCGTACACGTGGCCGATCTCCGGGCGGATCTGGCCCAGCACCGTCCACGAGATCAGCCGGTCAGGTTCGAAGTCGCGAACGTTGACGGTGACGTCGTACTTGCCCAGTTCCGGAAAGTCGTTGAGCGCGTCGCGGTCCATATGGACGACGAAGCTGTCGCCCGCGGCGGCAACGGGGCCGCCTTCGGCGTCCTGCAGCATTCCGGTTGAGTCGATGGCGACGTGCCCCTGGGGATCGCAGAGCACTGCGAAAATGTCGGCTGGGTGAGCGGCAATCTTGCGTTGGACTTCGATTTTCTCGGCCACCGTCTGATCTTGACAGCATTCTGGGGCCTGTGGTGCCGATACGACAACGGGGTTGACGTGAGCGATGATAGGCGGATGCGACGTCTTCTGGTGCTGCTCGGCACCGCCGCCATGCTGGGTTTGGCCGCGCCAGTGCAGGCCGATCCGGGCGTCGACGCGAACCTTGATGCGAGCTTTCTGGATGCGCTCACCAAAGCGGGGATCACCATCAAAAGCCCGGCGGGCGCCGTCAAGGCCGGTAAGGCCGCCTGCAGGATGATGGAGCAGGGGCAGCCGGAACTCGACGTCATCCAGCACGTGACGGGGCAGAATCCGGGCTTGGACACGACCAGGGCGGCGCAGTTCACTGCGATAGCGGCCAGCGCCTACTGCCCGCAGTACCTGCAACGCGCCAGCGACAGTGCCCAGCCTCCATCCAGCCCGGTAAGCACCTCGGGTGCAGCGCACGAGTAGCGGCTAGGCACTCGTTTCCGGGTCCGCACGGCCGGTTTCACAGTGGCCCCGACGTGCCATGATGGACGGATGCGACGTCGCATGGCGCTCTTCGGCATCGCCGCCACGCTGGGTTTGGCTGTGCCGGCGCAGGCCGACCCGGGCGTCGATGCGAGTTTCCTCGACGCGCTGACCAAGGCAGGTATCACCTTTAACAACGGACCTGGCGCAATCAACGCCGGCAGGACCGCTTGCGGGCTGATGGATCAGGGCCAGCCGGAACTCGACGTCATCCAGCACGTGACAGAGCAGAACCCGGGAATCACGACGACCAGCGCCGCCAAGTTCACCGCGATCGCGGCGAGCGCCTACTGTCCGCAATTCCTGCAGCGCGCCAGCGACAACAGCGGCGAGAGCAGCGAGCGCCCACCGAACCGAGTGGGAATATCGGGCGGACGGCGAGAGTAAGGGCGCTGCTGTGGGGGGGCCGTCGTGCGAGACTCCACAGATGGCATTCACGGTTGTGATCAGCACTGGCCATTTCGTCGACTATGGCGACAAGGACACCTACGCCGTCAACGAAAACGGCGTCCTCACCGTCACTATCGGAGCGAACAACAGGGTCAACACGCAGGTTTACTCTCCACACGGCTGGCTCGAGGTAGTCGAGACCACCGAGGGCACTGAAATACACGCAACGCGCATGGTCATCGGCCATCAGCCGCGCTCCTGACGTTCGATCAGCCGATGACTGCGCGATTTGCTACAGCCACTGGGCTGTTGGTGGGAGCTTCGCTAACAACGGCCGCAGCCGCCGCCGCCGATCCTGGCGATACGGTGACCTACACGGTCAGCTCGGACGCCCCGCTGGTTTCGGTGTCGTACTACGACGAGATGGACAACATGCGCCAGGTAGCAGACCAGCCGGCCAGCTGGTCGACCACTTTTACGAGCGAGGCGACTTCTGGGCTGTTTGCCGTCGACGCGCAGACCACCGGCGAGGAGGTGCATTGCCAGATCACCATCAACGGGGAGGTCCGCGACCAGAAGTCCGCCGTCGGCCTAAACAGCTCGGCCAATTGCTCGGCGCCCATCTACCCGACCTCCCCAACCAGCGCCGCCCCCTATGCTTCTTCACTCATCCATTAGTACGGCTGCGGCATCGGTGTTGCGCCAGCCCACTTTTACGCTAATTCCGTTGTCGCCGTTGGCATAGAGCTATGGCGACACGTTGAGGGTAATGGTTTCATTCTCTGCCACCGGCGTTCCTGGTTCTGGCGACTGGCTTGTGATTCGCCATGACTGCGCGAATCCGCTGTTGTCGTCCATGACGTCGTGCCCGTCGGGCGCTATGGCAGCGATGTTGAGGCAGATCCAGAACGAATCGTCGTTGACGATGTCTTCGAGCTGCCTACCCACAGCGTTGGGGAGGGGTTGAGGCCAGCTTAAGGCGGTACAGTCCTGCTGCGCCGTGGGACCGAATGCGTCGTCGTCGGCGTGGCCCGGCGCCGCGAATGTGAGCGCCGCGATTACCCCACCTGCAGCGATGGACCTTCCCCGATGACGTGCGGCTATCGGCGTGCCGGGATGGCTAGCTTTGTCGCCCCAGGCGCGCCGGCGCGAGAACGGTATCCCCGCTTGCGCTAACGGATTCGGTTGGCGATGTTGTCGCTCGCCGACCGCGGGCATCCATCAACGGTAGACCGTCGAGGATCTGAGGGAAGGATCCGAGCGCACTCGGCGTTGACCATTGTTAGACAAGCTAGCCAAGCACTGGCTAGCCCGACAATCGAAGGAGCGCAGTCATGCGGATTCGCCCGAAGTACATCACAACGCTGTTGGTGGCGGGAGCCGCCGCGGCAGCGATCGCCGCTGCGCCGACGGCGGTGGCCGCTCCCGTTTCGGCCCAGCCGGCCGGGATCGCCACCGCATGGATGGACGGCCACGGCGGCTGGGGCGGCGGTGGCCACGGCTGGGGCGGCTGGCAATGGTGGCCGCCGCGGTGGTGATGGGCTATCCAGGCGTGCGGTGGTCGCCCCGTCATCCCGGTCGGGGTGGCGGGGCGATTGTTGCAGCAATCCCATCGATTGTCGGTTGCTAGCTCGCTGACCGTCTGGCCCTCGCATCGTCGATGCGGCCCGATTTCAGTTCAGAAAATGGCCTCTGAATTGCATAAACTGTGGTGCGCGGCACTGGGATTGAAGTAGTGAGCGTGGACTGGGGCAGCTTCATCGACGCCGGACTCAAGCTGCGCGAGGACGCGCAGTGAGTGCGCAGTCGTCACGCAGCAGAACGCCCCGCCCTAAGCCGGAGCGCCGAGTTGCTCAGTCGGGAATGGATTCGCGGCTAAGGGATCCGGTCCGAATTGGTTCGGTCCGTCGGTCCCCTTGGTGGCCCACCAGAACAAGAGGACGATGACGCCGATCAGCGGGATAAAGCTGATCAGAATCCACCAGCCCGTGCGGTCGACGTCGTGCAGGCGCCGCACGCCGATGGCGAGGGTGGGAATGTAGGTGGGGAGCGTAACAAGCCAGACAGCGATTGGCAGCTGTGTCTTCAGCATCAAGTCGATGACGAACGCCACGATGCCGAGGATGTTGGTGAAGAGAGCCCAATACCAGAATTCGGACCGGCAGGCCCGATCGCGGAAATTCACGTATTTCTTGAACCCGGCCGAAATCGCTTGCCCGAAGCCATCTTATCCCCCGCTTCAAAGCCGGCTGTGGAAGCGAAACCGTACCACAGCGGCCCCCGGAAGCACGCCCCAAACGGCTTCGTCCCACGGGAGCAGTGACCATCCACGGATCCTCACGACG